>JAUSBQ010000299.1 GCA_030651965.1 Pseudolabrys sp.
GCGGCTGGCCGATCTCGATGCGCTGGTGCTGCCGTCGACGCCGATTGTCGCGCCGCGCATCGACGAGGTTAGCAATCCGAGGGATTTCATGGCGCGCAACGCCATGGTGCTGCGCAACACGACCATCGCCAACTTCTTCGACCTCACCGCGATCTCGCTGCCTCTGCCGCGCGACGGCGGCCTGCCGACCGGCCTGATGCTGTTTGCCCGTAATGGCCACGACCGCCGGCTGTTTCGTATCGCCGCGGCGGTCGAGAGGGTGTTTGGGTGAGCGATCACACCTCGCGGAGGGCGTCGAGCAGCATCCGGTAGCGCTCGGCGCCAAGTTTGGGCAACAGGTTGACCTCATGCTGCGCGGCAAGCGCCTTGGCCTGCTTCAAATGGGCCTGTCCGGCGCGCGTCAGCCGCAACGCATGCCGGCGGCCGTCGGCCGTGGAGGGCAGGCGTTCGGTCAGGCCGCGACGGTCGAGAAGATGCAGCATGCGCACCAGCCGCGCCCGTTCGATGCCGAGCGTCCCCGCCAGTTCGGACTGCGACAGACCCTCATTGGCGCCGATAATGACCAGGACCGAAAACTGCGCCGGGCTGATGTCGATGCGGGCCAGGCGGCGGATGAAATCCTGGAATATCCACACCTGGATGCGGCGGACGAAATAGCCGAGATGGTTGTTGAGTTCGCCGAGGTCGATCACCGCCGGGCTCACGCGCCTGAGCTGCGACGATTTGCGCAGGGGCAGAGTAGCCGCCTTGGATGCCGTATTTGACGCTGCTTTGGCCCGGCCGGCTTTCTTGCCCGGTGTCGGGGCGCGCTTGACTGGCGGCATCGGTTTAAACCCTGGTTGCGTCGGGCGGAGATCGCCGCCTTTCGAGGGCGGTCTCCAGGCGGCAATAATGCTGTTGACGAAGATTGTTGTCGAGGTCAACAATGTCGTCAAATCCAAGGGGGGCGGTCCGACCGACGGACCGCAGCCATTGGCCTATTTTCGAGCTTGTGAGAACCGGAGGAAATCCGGCATCATCCGACACAACGGCCGCGTCGGCCCAGGGAGGACTAAAAATGAAGCGCAAATCGCCGTCCAAGTCACAGACCAAGTCGGCTTCGATCAGCCGCCGCACCTTCGCCGTCGGCCTTGGCGCCGTCGGCTTCACCGCCGGCACCGCGCCGTTCAACATCGGCCGCGCGCAGGGCGCCGGCCTTAAAGTGGGCGTGATGCTGCCGCGCTCCGGCTTCCAGGCCGGCATCGGCCAGGACTGCCAGCGCGGCGTCGATATCGCCGCCGGCCTGCTCAAGGATATGGGCATGCCCAATCTTCAGATCATGAACGGCGACACCGAAACCAGTGTCGACGTCGCCCGCTCCCGCGCCGAGAAGCTGATCGGCGAGGGCGCGCAGGTTCTGGTGGGCGCTTTCGACAGCGGCCAAAGTTCGGCCATCGCGCAGGTCGCCGAGCAGAAGGGCGTTCCCTACGTCATCAACATCGCCGCCGCCCCGCCGATCACCGAGCAGGGCTACAAATTCGTGTTCCGCAATTTCCCGACGGCGCCGATGATCCTTGGCGATGCATTCGCCAACCAGAAAGAAATCTTCGCGACCACCGGCTCGGCGCCGAAGACGGCGGTGTTCCTGCACGTCAACGACACCTTCGGCACCGCGATGAAGGGCGGCATCGGCGCGGTCATGCCGAAGTTCGACATGCCCTACAAGATCGTCGAGACCATCGCTTATGATCCGGCGGCACGCGATCTGTCGGTCGAAATCTCCAAGGCCAAGGCGACCGGCGCCGAAGCGATGATCGTCGTCAGCCGGCTCAACGACGCCATTCTGCTCACCCGCGAACTGGTCAAGCAGCGCTGGTCGCCGATGGCGATCCTGAGCATGGGGCCGGGCTGGTACGAGGATCAGTACATCAAAACCCTCGGCAAGCTGGCGGACGGGCCGTTGAGCTTCGTGCCGTGGTACGATCCCAACAAGCCGCTCAGCAAGACGCTCGAAGCGGCGCTTGCGAAGGCGCATCCCGGCGTCAGCCTGAACACCAACCACGTCTATACGTTTGAGGCGTTGCTGGTGGCGGCCGATGCCTACAAGCGCGCCGGCTCGACCGATCCGAAGGCTCTGGCCGACGCCATCCGCGCCACCAACATCACCAACAATGTCAGCCCCGGCCCCGGCATCATGTTCAACGCCAAGGGCCAGAACGACAAGCTGAAGCTGAGCGCGATTCAAAACCGCGGCGGCAAGCTGGTGACGGTCGCGCCGAAGGTGGCCGCCAACGCCAAGGTGGAATGGCCGCTGACGCCTTACGACAAGCGCGCGTAAGGCGCTCGTCTTCATGTTATTGCTCCGGCCGCGAATGCGGCCGGAGCTTTGCGCATTTAGGATCATCAGGTGCCGTTTGAAGTCTATCTCAATGTCGCCGTTGGCGGCCTGTTGACCGGTCTGGTTTACGGGCTGATGGCGCTCGGCCTGTCGGTGATCTTCGGCGTCGTCCGGGTCGTCAATTTCGCCCATGGCGAGATGATGACCATCGCCATGTACATCGCGATCGTGCTGTTCTCGGCCCTGCACCTCGATCCCATGGTGATGATGGTGCCGATCGCCGCCGTGCTGTTCTGCTTCGGCTATGCGCTCCAGGCCGGCGTGATCAATCCCTTCATCACGCGGCCTGAGCACAGCCAATTCCTGCTGCTGGTGGCGATTGCCATCATCATGATCAACGTGCTGCTGATCCTGTTCGGACCCGACGCGCAGAGCGTCCAGACCTCGTATTCCTATGACAGCTTCCAGTTCGGCAAGCTGATCGTCGACGCCACCAAGCTTTACGCGGCGGCGGCGGCGGTCACCGTCGCGGTCGCGCTCTATTGCTTCTTCCAGTTCACCGCCATCGGCACTGCGATCCGCGCCTGCGCCGACAACTACACCGGCGCGCTGGTGGTTGGCCTCGACGTCAAGCATCTTTACGCGCTGACCTTCGGCCTCGGCTCGGCCTGCGTCGGCGCCGCCGGCGTCATGCTGGTGCTGATCGTCGACGTGACGCCGTCGCTGGGACCGGCCTATACGCTGCTGGCTTTCGTCATCGTCATTACCGGCGGGCTCGGCTCGATGCCGGGCGCGCTGCTTGGCGGCGTGCTGATCGGGCTGACCGAGGCGATGGCGGGGCTGATCTTCACCCCGTCGGCCAAGAGCATGTTCGCTTTCGGCATTCTGGTGCTGGTCCTGCTGTTCCGCCCGCAGGGCATCATGGGCAAGAAGGTCACATGATGTTTTCCCGCCTGTTTGAAAACGTCTCGCGCCGCATGCTGGTTCTGCTGGCCGCGCTGCTGATCGTGCTGTTCGGCGCGCCGTTTTTTGCCACCGATTACCTGCTCACCGTGCTCATTCTGATCCTGTACTTCGCCTATATCGGGCAGGCGTGGAACATCATGATGGGCTTTGCCGGACAACTGTCCCTCGGTCATGCCCTCTATGTCGGCCTGGGCGCCTATACGTCGGCGGCGCTCTACGTGCATTTCGGCATCGGCCCGTGGATCGGACTTCTGGTGGCAATCCCGATCGCCGCGCTTGCCGGCGTGTTCATCGGCTATCTCGCCTTCCGCTTCAAAGTCGGCGGCGTCTATTTCGCCATTCTCACCATCGCGGTGGCCGAGTTCGCCCGCGTCGGCTTCGACCACTTTGCCTGGACCAAGGGCTCGTCCGGCCTGTTCCTGCCGGTGGCGCAATTCACCCGCAACGATCTCTGGCTGCTGCGCGGCCAGCCGGTGATGTTCTATTACATTCTGCTGGTGGCGACCGTGCTGGCCTTCGTGTTCTGCCGCGCGCTGCTGCAAAGCCGCATGGGTTATTTCTGGCTGGCGATCCGCGAAGACGAGGAAGCCGCGCGCTCGGCCGGCATCGATACGTTCCGGTACAAGATGATCGCGGTGGTGATCTCGTCCGGCATGACGTCGTTCGCCGGTGTGATCTATGCGTTCTATTACAACAACCTGTTCCCCGAGCAGGTGTTTCACATCTCGCGCTCGATCGAGATCATCCTCGGCCCGATCGTCGGCGGCGTCGGCACCTTGTTCGGGCCGATCATCGGCGCCTTCCTGCTGACCGGCATGTCGGAAACCTTGATCGCCGCGCTCCATGCGGTCGGCCTCGACATTCCCGGCGCCAAGCAGGTGTTCTACGGCATCTGCCTGCTGCTGGTGATCATGGCGCTGCCGGACGGCATCTGGCCGTGGCTGGCCCGGCGTCTCGGACTGTCGGAGCGCGAGAAATGAACGCGCTCCTGAGAGTCGAAGGCATCAGCAAACGCTTCCGCGGCCTGCTCGCGGTCGACCGTCTCACTTTCGACGTGCCGGAAGGCGGCATTTTCGCGGTCATCGGCCCGAACGGCGCCGGCAAGACGACCTTGTTCAACATGATCGCCGGCGTCTACAAGCCGGACAACGGCATCATCACCTTCGCCGGCGAACGTATCGAAGGCCTGGCGCCCGACCAGGTCTGCCAGCGCGGCATCGGCCGCACCTTTCAGATCGTCCGGCCGTTCCCGGCTTTGTCGGTCGAGGACAATGTCATCGTCGGCGCGCTGATGCGCCGCAATGACGTCGTCGATGCCCGCACGCATGCGCATGAGGTCCTGCGCCGCCTCGATCTTTACGACAAGCGCACGCAACTTGCTTCGTCGCTGACGCTGCCCGACCGCAAGCGGCTGGAAGTGGCGCGCTCGCTTGCCACCGATCCGAAGCTGTTGCTGCTCGACGAAGTGATGGCGGGCTTGCGCCCCACCGAGACCGATCGCATCGTGTCCATTCTCAGGGAGCTGAACCGCGAAAGCGGCCTCACCATTCTCCTGATCGAGCATGTGATGCGCGCGGTGATGGCGCTGGCCGGCCGCATTCTGGTGCTGCATCACGGCGCCTCGATTGCCGAAGGCGTGCCGGGCGATGTCGTGCGCGATCAGGCCGTGATCGACTCCTATTTGGGCGCGGAGGATATTTAGTGCTCAAAATCGAAAATCTCGACGTGTTCTACGGCGACGCGCAGGCGCTCGACAGCGTCTCGCTGGAAATCCCGCAGGGCTCCATCGTCGCCATCGTCGGCGCCAACGGCGCCGGCAAGACGTCGCTGATCCGCACCATCGCCGGCATGCACAGGCCGGCGCGCGGCAAGGTGATCTATCAGGGACAGGACATTGCCGGCTGGCCGAGCCACAAGGTCTGCGATCTCGGCATCGGTCAGGTCGCCGAAGGCCGCCAGGTGTTTCCCAGCCTGTCGATTGCCGAAAACCTGCTGATGGGCGCGATGCTGCCGCGCGCCCGAGCGCTGCGCGACCGCAATCTCGAGAAGGTCTATGCGATGTTTCCGCTGCTGACCGAACGGCGCGCGCAGGCCGCCGGCACATTGTCGGGCGGCGAGCAGCAGATGCTGGCCATCGGCCGCTGTCTGATGGGCGCGCCCGATCTGGTGATGTTCGACGAGCCGTCTCTCGGCCTGGCGCCGACCATCGTGCAGAAGGTGCTGAAAACCGTGCGCGACCTCAACCGCGAGGGCCTGACCTGCGTCCTGGTGGAGCAGAACGTCGCGGTGTCGTTGAAGCTCGCCAGCCAGGCCTATGTGCTGGAGAACGGCCGCATTACATTGTCCGGCACCGGCGAAGCCTTGCTCGGCGACGACCGGGTGCGGCAGGCCTATCTCGGGATGTAGTCTGGTTAGCGCGGGAGATAGCCGCGGCCGTTGACGCGGCGCTGGCGGCGCATCAACAGGTCGAGCGCCGCGACGCGCATGCTCAAGGGGCAGTGCGGGAAACTGGAGCGCAGCAGCTTGAGGGCCTCGGCGTCGGTCGCGGGCGAAAATTGCAGGACGCTCTCGGCCATCCGGGCGGCGTCGGACACCAGCGACGCCGGCTTCCATGCAGTCTTGAGAGCTTTGCCCATCGAAACAGTCCTTGTGGGTGCCAGATCCAGTCTGAAACCCCGGCATCCCAGAATGCGGCCTGCGCCGTTATCAAACGGTTAACGACGCAAAACGGCCGGCGGTTCCATCCGCCGGCCGTTCAATCTGCGCCTGTCGGAAGGCTATTTTAACGCCGGTCCGATGGTCACGGTCAGTGTGCCGATACCTTCGACCGAACATTCCAGTTTGTCGCCGGCGACGCAGGCGGCGACGCCTGCCGGGGTCCCGGTCATGATGATGTCGCCGGCGGCGAGCTCCACGATCCTGGACAGGTCGGCGATGATTTCCGGCACGTTCCAGATCAACTGGTCGAGATCGCCGTCCTGGCGGACTTGGCCGTTGCAGGACAGGGTGATCTTGCCCTTCTTCGGGTGGCCGCTCTCGGTGGCCGGCTTGATCGCGCCGCACGGGGCGGAGTGGTCGAAGGCCTTGCCGACTTCCCATGGCCGCTTGAGGTCGCGCGAGGCGATCTGCAGGTCGCGGCGGGTGAGGTCGATGCCGGCCGCATAGCCGTAGATGTGGTCATTGGCCTTGTCGGCCGGAATGTTGCGGCCGCCCGACTTGAGCGCCACCACCAGCTCAACCTCGTGGTGCATGTCCTTGGTCAGGGACGGATACGGCACGGTGGCGCCATCCGGCACAATAGCGTCGGCGGGCTTGGCGAAATAGAACGGCGGCAGACGCTCGTCCTGGCCCATCTCGCGGATGTGCTCGATGTAGTTGCGGCCGACGCACCAGATGCGGCGGACCGGAAAAGTCTTCGACGTGCCGGCAACCGCGATGACGGGCTGCGGCGGCGCTGGAATAACATAGTCCGCGCTCATAGGTGCTTGCCTTCAAGAGAGTGAAAAGAGGCCGTTTGGCCGGGTTTTGGTGCAGTTTCGGTATCGCATTATCCGGCAGCGAACAAGCCGTATCAGGAAATCCGAGGGTTGCGCTAGAGCATGATCCCGAAAAGTGGGAACCGGTTTTCGGACAAGATCATGCTCAAAACTAAGCTTGTGTCGCCGCCGGCAACCGCGGCTCCTGCTGCTTGAGCTGCAGCCCGTAGAACGAGGCGTAGCGGCCGCTCTGCGCCAGCAATTCGTCGTGCCGGCCGGACTCCACGGCGTGGCCGCCCTCGATCACATAGATGCGGTCGGCATGCGAGATCGTGTGCAGGCGATGCGCGATCGCCAATGTGGTGCGGCCCTCGAACAGATGATCCATCGCCTCGCGCACCGCCAATTCGCTCTCCGAATCGAGCGCGGCGGTGGCTTCATCCAGCAGGATGATCGGCGCGTTCTTGATCAACGCGCGCGCGATCGCGATGCGCTGGCGCTGGCCGCCGGACAACTGCAAGCCATACTCGCCGACCGGCGAGTCATAGCCTTGCGGAAACTGCATGATGAAATCGTGCGCATAGGCGCCCTTGGCGGCGGCGACGATTTCGTCCTCGCTGGCGTCCGGTTTGCCGAAGGCGATGTTCTCGCGGATCGTGCCGCGAAACAGGAAGACGTCCTGCCCGACATAGGCGACGGTCTGGCGCAGCGACCGGCGCGACACCTTGGTGATGTCCTGCCCGTCGATGGCGATCCTGCCGTGTTCGCTGTCGTAGAAACGCAGCAGCAGGTTGAACACCGTCGACTTGCCGCCGCCGGAGGGCCCGACCAGCGCCGTGAGCTTGCCGGGCTCGGCAACGAAGGACATGCCTCGCAGCACCGCCTGATCGCCGCGATAGGCGAAATGCACGTCGTCGAATTCCAGCCGGGGCGAGGCGATCCTGAGGTCCGGCATGCCGGTATCGACCGGCTCGCTGGGTGGACTATCGATCACCTCGAACAGGATGCGCACGCCGACCAATCCGCTGTTGAGCTCGATGTTCAGCCGCGCCAGCCGCTTGGCCGGCTCATAGGCCAGCAGAAAGGCGGCGATGAACGAGAAGAATTGTCCGGGCGACGCGCCGGTGTCGATCACCCGGTAGCCGCCATAGGTGATGGCGAGCGCGATGGCGATGCCGCCGAGCGTTTCCATCAGCGGGCTGGCGCGGGCGGAGACGCGCGCCATCTTGTTGGCCTCGTGCTCGACGGCGGCGACATTGGCGTCGAAGCGTTCGCGCATCGTGTCTTCGAGCGTGAAGGCCTTGACGATACGGATGCCCTGCAAGGTTTCCTGCAAGGTTTCGAGAATGCGGGTGCCGCCCTGGAATTGGCTGCGGCCGATCTTGTAGATGCGGCGGATCAGTTTGCGCAGAAAGAATAACGCCGGCGGCGCGACCACGAAGGCGAAAAACGACATCATCGGGTCTTGCAGCACCATCACCGTGATCAGGCCGATCAGCGACAGCGCGTCGCGGCCGACCGAGGTGATCAAGAGATTGAGCACCTGCGTCACCGCCGCGGCGCCAGTCGACAGCCGCGCGATGAACTCGGTCGAATGCCGGTCGGAAAAGAAACTGAGGCCCTCGCTCAACAGCTTGGAGAACACCGCGCGCTGGTTGTCGGCGACGATGCGGTTGCCGATGCGCGACAGCACGACAGTGTGGCCATAGGTCGCCAGGCCCTTGACGGTGAACAGCAGCGCGGTGATGCCGCCGAGGATGACGATGCCGCGCAGGTTGCGGTTGACGTAAGCCTGATTGATGACGTCGCCGATCAGATAGGCGCTCGCGGCCGTGCAGGCCGCCGACACCGCCATCAGCACGAAGGCGACGACGTATTTCCGCCAGTGCACGGCGCCATGTTCGGTCAAAAGCCGCTTGACCAGGGGCCAGGCGCGGTACCGCTCATCGTCCGATAGTGGCAGCCTGGTGTCGATCATCCGCCCTCTGTCGGGCATTGATTATGCTGCGTCAAGCGCTAGGCCGACGCGTGGGACGCGGCTGAGGATGGCCTCAGGCCGGCGGCGCGGCGCGCTTGCCCAGCAGGCGCTTTTCCCAGGCCAGGGCATGGGCGACGATGGTGTCGATGTCCTGGAACTGCGGCTGCCACGGCAGGCTCGCGCGGATGCGGTCGACATTGGCGACCAAACCCGCCGGATCGCCGGGGCGGCGGCCTTCGATCTCGACCTGGAAGTCGCGGCCACTGACGCGCCGCACGGCGTCGATCACCTCGAACACCGAGGAGCCGCGGCCATAGCCGCAGTTGAAGGTCATGCTGGCGCCGCCACGGCGCAGATGGCCGAGCGCGGCCGAATGCGCGCGCGCCAGATCGCTGACGTGAATATAGTCGCGGATGCAGGTGCCGTCCGGCGTCGGATAGTCGGTGCCGTAGACCGACATCTTCGGCCTTTTGCCGACAGCGGCTTCGCAGGCGACCTTGATCAGATGGGTCGCGCCCGGGCTCGATTGTCCGGTGCGGCCGCGCGGATCGGCGCCGGCGACATTGAAGTAACGCAGGATGACGAAGCGCAGGCCGTGGGCGCGGCCGGCATCGTGCAGCATGATCTCGGACATCAGCTTCGACGTGCCGTAGGGCGAAATCGGAACGGTCGGCGCGTCCTCGCGCAAGGATGGCGCGTCGGCATTGCCGTAGACCGCGGCGGTCGACGAGAAGATGAACTGGCGGACGCCGGCCTCGATTGCGGTGTCGAGCAGCGCGCAGGTGTTCATGGTGTTGTTGTGGTAGTAGCCGAGCGGGTCGCGCAGCGAATCCGGCACCACGATCGACGCGGCGAAATGGATGATGGCGGTGACGCCGTATTGCTCGATTGTTCGGGCGACCAGTTCGCGGTCGCCGGTCGAGCCGGACACGAACGGCACCGACGCCGGGATCAGAAAGCGGAAGCCGGTCGACAGGTTGTCGAGCACGACCACCGGCTCGCCGGCATCGACCAGCTCATGCACCATGTGGCTGCCGATATAGCCGGCGCCGCCCGTGACCAAAACCGTCATTCTTGCCCCCGAAAAACGATCAGGCCTTCTACCGATTCTTGGCCAAAAAAGTCATTATAGCAGCCGGCGCGCGTCATGGTTATGGCGGTCGTTGTTAATGACCGGTATAGGATCGTCGTTAACCGCCCAAGATCGATAATGATCGATAATGCCTGACATCCTTTTCATCAAGACATCTTCTCTCGGCGATGTGGTCCACCACATGCCGGCTCTGACCGAGGCGCGCGCGGCGCGCCCCGGCGCGCGGCTGGCGTGGCTGGTCGAGGAGGCCTTCGCGCCTTTGGCGCGGCTGCATCCGGGCATCGATGTGGTCGTGCCGGTGGCATGGCGGCGCTGGCGCAAGTCGCTGCTGTCGCCGGCGGTCTGGGGCGAGATCGCGCGCAGCTTGCGCGCCATGCGCGCGGTCGACTATGACCTCGTGATCGATACGCAAGGCCTGTTGCGAACCGGCATGTTGTCGCGCATCGCGCATGGCACGCGGCATGGCTACGACCGGGACAGCATCCGCGAACCTTTGGCCTCGGTCTTCTACGACGTACGTCACAAGGTCAGCCGCGATCTGCACGCGGTCGAGCGCAACCGAATCTTGTGTGGGCTCGCGCTCGGCTATGCACCGGAAGGCGCGCCCGACTTCGGTCTCGACCGCGCGCGCTTTCGTGCCGGTGACGCGCCTTACGCGGTGCTTCTGCATGCGACGGCGCAGGCGCGCAAGGAATGGCCGGTCGACAACTGGATCGCGCTGGGCCGCGAGATTGCACGTCAGGGCGTCGAGATTGTGCTGCCCTGGGGCACAGCGGGCGAACGCGCCCGCAGCGAACTCATCGCTGCGTCCGTGCCGGGTGCGCGCGTGCCGGAGCGTGCGCCGCTCGATCAGGTCGCGCGCCGTATCGGTGGCGCACACTATGTCGTCGGCGTCGATACAGGATTATTGCATCTGGCGGCGGCGCTCGGCGTGCCGCTGGTGGCGATCTTTACCGGCAGCAAGCCGCAACTGACCGGTCCGGTAGGCAGCGGACCTCTTACCGTGCTCGGCACGGACGGCGCGGCGCCGGGAGTGGACGACGTGATCGCGGCGGTCGAAAAACTAAAAGGCTGATCAGGCCGCGCCGGCGCGCAGCAGATCGTGGACGTGAATGACGCCGACCGGCCTGCCGGTCTCGACCGCGAACAGAGCGGTCACCTTCATCGAATTGAGAATATCCAGGGTCTCGCTGATCAACTGATCGGGCCGCACCGTCTTCGGCGCTTTGGTCATTATGTCGTCAACGCGCGCGTCGAGCAGGTCTTTGCGCATGTGTCGGCGCAAATCGCCGTCGGTGATGATGCCGACCAGTTTGCCTTGGCGGTCGGTGATGCCGACGCAGCCGAATCCCTTGGCCGACATTTGCAGAATGGCGTCCGACATCGGGGTGCCGAGCGGCGCCAACGGCACGGCCTCGCCGCTATGCATGAAGTCGCTGACGGTCTTGAGCAGCGCGCCTAACTTGCCGCCCGGATGCAGCATGCCGAAATCGACGGCGGTGAAGCCGTGGCTTTCCAGAAGCGCGATCGCCAGCGCATCGCCGAGCGCGAGCTGCATCAGCGAGGACGTCGTCGGCGCCATGTTGTGCGGGCAGGCTTCGCGCGCCTGCGGCAGCGTCAGCACCACGTCGGCGGTCTTGCCGAGCGTCGAGTCGGCATTCGCCGTCATCGCAATCAGGCCGATGCGGAAGCGGCGCGAATAATCGGTGAGGTTCTTCAGCTCGGCCGTTTCGCCCGACCACGACAGCGCCAGAATGACATCGCCTTTGGCGATCATGCCGAGGTCGCCGTGACTGGCCTCGGCCGGATGCACGAACATCGCCGGCGTGCCGGTCGAAGCCAAGGTCGAAGCGATCTTGTGGCCGACGTGACCGGACTTGCCCATGCCGGTGACGATGACGCG
>JAUSBQ010000300.1 GCA_030651965.1 Pseudolabrys sp.
TTGGGTGCCCAGGCCGTTGCGCAACGCCTCGATCAGCGCGTCGACGCCGCTGCGCTCCGCATCGAGCGTGCGCAGCGCGCTATCGATGGCGGCATTGGCCTTTGTCTGGGCCTGGGTGCTGGTCATGTCGGCAGCCTTAACCGGGCGGGCGCGGGGTCGCAAGCACGGCGCGCACCGCGTCCAGTACGCTGTGGACGGCGACATCGGCGGTGCGGCGGTGCTGGACCGCGTCGTTGCCTTCGGTGCGGGCCCGCAGCCGGGCGTCGTCGTCGCCGGGCGGCTCGAGGATGGCGGCGACGGGATTGAGCGGTTTCCAGTGCCAGGGGCTGGTCGGGCCGAAAATGGCCACGGTCGGCGTGCCGAGCGCGGCCGAGATGTGCATCAGCCCCGAATCGTTGGTGACCGCGGCATCGGCCGCCGCTAGCGCCAGAATGGCGTTGCGGAGATCAGTGCCGGTGAGGTCGCGGACCTGCGGGCCGCCGGCCTCGACAATTTGCCGGGCGGTCTCGGTCTCGGCCGGGCCGCCAAGCACCCAGACCGCGGCGCCGTCCTGTGTCAGTTGGCCGGCCAATTGGCCGTACTGGCCGGCCGGCCAGGCTTTGCCCGCCCCGACCGCGCCGGGCGACAGGGTGACGATGGGCCGTCCGTCGGCCGCCAGGCCGCGCTGGTCCCGCCAGCGCACCAGTTCCTCGGCGGGCACCAGCAACTCGGGCAACGGCCAATCGGTCGGCAAAGCGGCGCCCAAGTCGGCGTTCTTGGGTAACGCCAAGGCGCCCATCTGGTCGATCATCCGCGGCAGACGGCGCTCGCCCCAGCGCATGTCGTTGATCAGGCCAAAACGGGCCTCGCCGGCAAAGCCGGTGCGGACGGGGATGCCGGCAAGCCACGGCGCCAGCGCCGCCTTCCACTTGCGCGACATCACCAGCGCCTGGCCGTAACCCTCGCGGCGCAGCCTGCTCGCCAGATCCTGCTGGATCGCCCAGCCCAGGCGCTTGCGCGGCTGATCGCTGACGATGACCTTGCGGACCCCGGGCATGTAATCGGCGATCGGCGCGCAGAGCGTGCTGGAGACCATGTCCACCGGCCGGTCCGGGGCGTCGGCGCGCAACAGCCTCACCACCGAATGGCAGCGGACGAAGTCGCCGATCCAGACAAAGGGCACGATCAGGATCGGACGTTGGTCTGAATCTTCGTTCATTGTATGTGCGCACGGCGGTTTGCCAAGGAGACTGCAAGGCGTTTGCCCGCTCCGCCTGAGGCTGTCCAGCAGCAATCTTTACCGTTTTCCGCGCCATCCGCCCCGAGGATTTGCACCGGGTGGCGGACTGGGGCAAAGGTTTGCCTTCATCGGGTGCCGGTCAGGGGCAGGCATGTTTCTAGTCACCGGCGGGGCCGGCTTTATCGGGTCGAATATCGTCGCCAGCCTCAACGAGGCCGGGCGGACCGATGTCGTCGTCAATGACGTGCTCGGCCAAGATCCTAATCAATCTGCGGCCAAGTGGCGGAACCTGGCCAAGCGCCAGATCGCCGACTTCGTGCCGCCGTCCGATCTCGTCAAATGGCTCGACGGCCGCAAACTGGACGCCGTCATCCACATGGGTGCGATCTCCGACACCACCGCCTCGGACGGCGACCTGGTGATGGAAAACAATTTCCGCCTGTCGCTGCGCCTGCTCGACTGGTGTACCGAAACGCAGACGCCGTTCATCTACGCCTCGTCGGCGGCCACCTACGGCGAAGGCGAGCAGGGCTTCACCGACGACTGGACGTTGCCGGCGCTGCGCCAGCTCAAGCCGATGAACCTGTACGGCTGGAGCAAGCATCTGTTCGACCTCGCGCTGGTCGACCGCGTCGTGAAAAAACAGAAGCTGCCGCCGCACTGGGCCGGCTTGAAGTTCTTCAACGTCTACGGTCCGAACGAATATCACAAAGGCCAGATGGCCAGTGTGCTGTCCAAGGTCTTTGCCGGCGCCAAGGCGGGCCAGCCGGTGAAACTGTTCAAGTCGCACCGCGACGGCATTGGCGACGGCGAGCAGCGCCGCGATTTCATCTACATCGACGATGTCGTCGCCGTGGTGCGCTGGCTGATCGACACGCCGTCGGTCAACGGAATTTTCAACGTCGGTACCGGCAAGGCGGAAAGCTTCCGCGACATGATCGGCGCCATGTTCAAGGCGATGGGCCGCGCGCCGAACATCGACTATGTCGACATGCCCGAGAGCATTCGCGGCCAGTATCAGTATTTCACGCAAAGCAGTATCGAGAATCTGCGCCGCGCCGGCTATAACGCCGGCTTCACCCCGCTTGAGGCAGCCGTCGGGCAATATGTGACCGGCTATCTCGATCAAGCCGATAAATATAAGTAGATCATGTTCGACTTCGACAAGCATCTCACTGAGTTAAGCGATCAGACGGTGCTCTGCATCGGCGACCTGATGCTCGACGAGTTTGTCTATGGCAGCGTCACGCGCATTTCGCCGGAAGCGCCGACGCCGGTGATCGCGGTCAAGCGCAGCGAAGTCATGGTCGGCGGCGCCGGCAATGTCGCGCGCAATCTGGTCGCGCTGGGCGCGCGCTGCATCTTCGTCGGCGTGGTCGGCGACGACGATGCCGGCAATGCACTGACCCGGGCGCTCACGGCCAATGCGCTGATCGAATTCGAACTCGTGATCGATCCCATGCGCCAGACCACGCGCAAGGTGCGTTTCGTCTCCGAGCATCATTCGACCCATCTGCTGCGCGCCGATTGGGAAAGCGCGGGCGCCATCAACGCCGCCGCCGAGGACGCGCTGATCGCGCATGCGCTCGACGCCATGCCGCGCGCGGGCGCGGTGGTGCTGTCGGATTATGCCAAAGGCGCGCTGACGCCGCGCGTCATCCGCGCCGTCATCGACGCCGCCAACAACCTCCAGAAGCCGGTCGTGGTCGATCCGAAAGGCCGCGATTATTCGATCTATCGCGGCGCGACGCTCATCACGCCGAACCGCCAGGAGCTTGCCGAAGCCACCGGCAGCGCGGCGCAGACCGACGACGAGATCGCGCAGGCCGCCTCAAGTCTCGCCAATGCGCTGGATACGCGGGCGGTGCTGGTGACGCGCAGCGAAGCCGGCATGACTTTGGTCGCCGACGGCGCACCCATTCATGTGCCGGCCTATCCAGTGCGGGTGCGCGACGTCTCCGGCGCCGGCGATACCGTGGTCGCCGTGCTATCGGCGATGCTGGCGATGCAGGCCGATTTCGAATCCGCCATGCGCGCCGCCAACGCCGCCGCCGCCGTTGTGGTCGGAAAGCGCGGCACCGCGACGTTGACGGTCGCCGAATTGCGCTCGCGCATTCTCCCCGCCGCTTCGCTCGCGCCGGAAGAAAAGATCGTGTTCGACTGGGCGCTGCTCGAGGAGCATCTCGACGACTGGCGCAAGCAGGGCCTGCGCATCGGCTTCACCAATGGCTGCTTCGATCTGCTGCATCCCGGCCACGTCAAGCTGCTCGCCGCCGCGCGCGCATCCTGCGACCGGCTTGTGGTCGGCCTCAACGGCGATGCCTCGGTGAGGCGGCTGAAAGGGCAGGGCCGCCCGGTGCAGAACGTGCAGTCGCGCGCCGAAGTTCTCGCAGCTCTCGCGGCGGTCGATCTCGTCGTCGTGTTCGATGAGGATACGCCGCGCGAATTGATCGGCCACGTCAAGCCGACCATTCTGGTCAAAGGCAGCGACTACCGGCGCGAGGACGTGGTCGGCCACGACATCGTCGAAGCCCTCGGCGGCGCGGTCGTATTGATCGATCTTGTGCCAGGCCAGTCGACCTCCTCGATCGTCGAGCGCTCGCGGGCTCTCAAGAATTAAATGAAAGACGAAATTGTGTCCGGCGTGCCGCTCGATCCCGAGATGCAGATGGTCGCTGCCTTCTTCGGCAACACCAAAGGCTATTTCGTCGAGGTCGGCGCCAACGAGCCGCGCGTTCGCTCGCAGACCTGGCATCTCGAACAGGCCGGTTGGACCGGCCTGCTGATCGAACCGCAGCCGGACCTGGCGCGCGAACTGCGCGCCATGCGAATGGCCAAGGTATTTGCCGTCGCTTGCTCGGGGCCGGAGCATGAAGGCGGCACGCTGCCGCTGCATGTCGCGGGACCCTTGTCGTCGCTCGACCGCTCCGGCATGGCGCCGGGCGCCAATCCGGAAGCGGTGATCCAGGTGCCGATCCGCACGCTCGACAGCGTGCTGACTGAAGCGGGCGCGCCGGCGCATTTCGACTTTCTGTCGATCGACGTCGAAGGCCACGAAGTCGAAGTCTTGCGCGGCTTCGATCTCGCGCGCTGGCAGCCGCGCCTGATCCTGCTGGAAGACCACGTCGCCGATCTGTCGAAGCACAATTATCTGCGCAACGCCGGCTATCGCATCGTGCGGCGCTACGAGAACAATGGCTGGTATGTGCCGGGCGACTCCGCTGTGCGCATGCAGAGCGGCGACTGGTGGGAAATCTTCCGCAAATATTATCTGGCGCTGCCGTTCCGCTGGCTGCGCAATTTTTCGCGCCGCCTGCGCGGGAAGTAATCAGTCGCGCCGGAGCGGCCCGCCCTTTGGCGGCGTCCAGTCTTGCGTTTCCTCGAAGCGCTTGGCGTAGCGGTAGAACGTGCCCTCGAAATTGCCGAAGGCAATGACGAAGCCGGCCCAGCCATCGAGGAAGCCGCGCTTTAGAATGTAGTGCTTGAAGAAAGACCACAGCCCGTGGCCTAAGGCGCTTGTCATCGACACGCGCTTGCCGGCAAGTTTCGGCGCACCGAGCGAGGAATAGCGGTTCATCTTGTTGATGACTTCCTCGAGATTGCGGAAAGGGAATTGCCAGACCGGGTTCTTGAGGGTGCCGAGCGGCTTGCCGCTCAAATTCTCGTAGCCTTCATGCACCGGCTCGAGCGTGTAGCGCATCGCGCCTTTGCGGAAGAGCTGCGGCTGGCGGAAATTCGGATACCAGCCGGAGCCCTTGATCCAGCGCCCCATCATGTAGCTGCGGCGCGGCACCAGATAGACGTCATGCGGGGGCTGGCCGTCGATCAGCGCCAGGATCTCGTCGCGCACCTGCGCCGTGCAGCGCTCGTCGGAATCGAGGCTGAAAATCCATTCGTGCGTGCAGGCTTCCAGCGCGCGGTTGCGCAGGTCGCCGAAGCCGTTGAATGGCACATTGACCACCCGGGCGCCGAGCCCGCTGGCGATCTCCGCGGTGCGGTCGGTGCTGAACGAATCGACCACGACGATTTCGTCGGCCCACAGCACGGTCTCGACCGCGGCGGCGATCTTCTCTTCCTCGTTAAAGGTGAGGATATAGGCGGTTATCTTGGCGGTTTCTTTGGCCATTGCCGGATGATTGCCAGTTGAGGCTTGTCAGGGCAATGGCAAAATCGCAGGGATTTGTCGCCGCCGGGGACTTCGGCTAAAGCCTGCGCAGGCATTCAAGCTTGACGAGAACCCTTCGTGGCCGCGCTGATTTCCGTCATCGTCACCACCTATAACCGCGAGGATGCGCTCGCCGCTGTGCTGCGCTCGCTTGGCCGCCAGACCGACCCCGATTTCGAGGTCATCGTCGCCGACGATGGCTCGGGCCCGGAAACGGCGGCTCTGGTCGAGGCCATGAAGTCGTCGGTCGGCCATCGCGTCGTGCATGTCTGGCACGAGGACAAGGGTTTCCGCGCCGGCGAAATCCGCAACCGCGCGGTGCTGGCGGCGCGCGGCGACTATTGCCTGTTTCTCGACGGCGATTGCATCGTGCGGCCGGATTTCGTCGCCATGCACCGGCGTCTCGCCGAGCCGGGCGCTTTCGTCACCGGCAATCGCATTCTGTTGTCGCGCGATCTGACAGCGAAAGTGCTGCGCGACGGGCTGACGCCGGAAACATGGGGCTGCGCCACCTGGCTCGGCGTGCGGTTTCGCGGCGGCGTCAATCGGCTGTCGGCTCTGTTGAAGCTGCCGCTCGGGCCGTTGCGGCGCTTGCGCGGCAAGGCCTGGCGCGGCGCGCGTTCGGCCAATCTGGCGATCTGGCGCGCCGACCTTTTAACAGTCGATGGCTACGATGCTGATTACAGCGGCTGGGGCAAGGAAGATTCCGACATCATCATCCGCCTGCTGCGCGCCGGCGTGAAGCGCAAGGACGGCAGCTTCGCCACCGGCGTCATTCATCTCTGGCATGCCGAGGCCGACCGTTCGGCGCTGCCGGAGAACGAACGCAAGCTGGCGCAAATTCTCGACGGTGACGGCGTGCGGGCCAAGCGCGGACTGTCGGCGCTGCGGATCGCGCCAGCCGGCAACCCCGACGTCGGGGCCTGACCGCATGGCGCGCATCGATCTGCCACTGCGCCCGCGCATTCTGGTCATCGCCCTGCGCCGGCTCGGCGATGTGCTCTTGACCACGCCCTTGATCGCCAGCCTACGCCGCGCCTGGCCGGACGCCGTTATCGACGCGCTGGTCTTTGCCGACACCGCCGGCATTCTTAACGGCAATCCCGACATCAACACGATCGTCACCATGCCGGCGCGGCGCACGGTGCCGCAAAGTCTCGCGCTCGCCGCGAAACTGTGGCGCGGCTACGATCTGGCGATCTCGACGCAAGCCGGCGACCGGCCGACATTCTTTGCCTTTGTCGCGGGCCGCCGCCGCGTCGCGCTGGTCGATCAGACCTTCAACGGCCGCGCCAAGCAGAGACTGCTCGATCGCAGCCTGGTCTATGTGCCGGGCGTGCATCGCGTCGAGGAAATGCTGCGGCTCGCCGATGTGCTCGGCATCGACCGCGTGTCGCGTTTGGTCGCGCCGCGCCCGCGCGACAGCGATGTTGCGCCGTCCGGAGACTATGCGGTCATCCACGCGGCGCCGATGTTCCGCTACAAGCAATGGACCGCCGCCGGCTGGCGCGAACTCGCTGCCGCCTTGGTTGCGCGCGGCCTGACCGTGGTGGCGACCGGCGGGCCGTCGCCAACCGAGCACGCCTATCTCGACGCGGTCTGGCACGGCACCGCCGTCGCGCGGCTCGACGGCAAACTCGACTGGGCGCAATTATCCGGGCTGTTGGCCAAAGCGCGCGTCTATGTCGGCCCCGATACGTCGGTGACGCATCTTGCTGCCGCTTCGGGCGCGCCGACGGTCGCGCTCTACGGCCCGACCGATCCGCGCCTGTGGGGGCCGTTTCCCGCCGGCGGGCTCGATTCCGTCTGGGCCGCCGCGGCAAGAATCCAGCAGCGCGGCAATGTCTGGCTGGTGCAGAATGCTTTTCCCTGCACGCCGTGCCAGCTCGAAGGCTGCGAACGGCGGCTGGAGAGCTACAGCGCCTGTCTCGATGAATTGCCCTCAGCGCAGGTGCTGGAGGCGGTCGATCAGGCGCTGCGCTCGAAACGATAGAGCCGCATGCCGACCAGCGCGACGCCGGCGACGAGCGCGATCGCATCGGTCTCCAGCGACGGAAACAGAATCGTCGTGGTTGCCAGAACGATCAGCGACACGTTCAGGATCGCGACGCGGGCAATGATCGCGTCGACCGGAAGCCCGCCGTCGAGCGCGCGCTGATAGAAATGACTGCGATGCGCCTGTGTCACCTGTTCGCCGGCGCGGAAGCGGCGGATCAAGGTGATGGTGGTGTCGGCGACATAATAGAGCGGCAACAATAGCGCGGCGGCGAGAAAACCGTTGCCGGCGAGCAGCAGCAGCAGCCAGAACAGCAAGAGCCCGATCGGCAGGCTGCCGACATCGCCGAGAAATATCTTCGCCACCGGCTTGTTGAACGGCGCAAAGCCCAGCATCGCCCCGCATAATGCGGCGGCAACGACCGTGCCCTCCGGCGACAAGGCGCCGAGCGCCGCCGCGATTAGCAGGCCGGCGGTGACCGGCACCACTTCGCCGACCGTCATCCAGTCGATGCCGTCCATGAAGTTGACGAGGTTCACCAGCCAGACGCCGGCGATCAGCATCAGCGCGGCTTCCACCCACCACGGCATGAACGGCAGCACGCGCATGCCCTCGGGCAGGATGGCGATCACGACGGCCACCGCCAGTCCTTGCAGGATCAGCCGCGGCGTCGCGGCAAGCGGGCGGATGTCGTCGCTGACGCCGACGATGGCAAGCCCGAGCGTCGCCGCGATCAGGATGCCGAGCGTGCGCGCGGATGCGGCGAGGTCCAGAATGAGGGCGAAGGCGATCGCCACCGCCACCACCACGGCGGCGATCACGGCGATGCCGCCGCCCTGCGGGGTGGCGACGCGGTGCGAGGAGCGCTGGTTCGGCGCGGCCAGGACGTAGCGCGCGAGGTACGGCCGCGTGAGCGCCACCAGCGCGGCGCTGACGCCAACGGCAATGAGGAGCAGCAGCCCGAATGCCACAACGGGACGCCAGAGTTCTAGATTGATGGCGCTGCCGGTCATTGCTTTCTCTTGGCGTCTCGACGCCGATTCCTATGCGTTGGTCCCGCGGCGAACCTTCTACAGCATTTTTGTCTGCAAAAACCTTCCAATTTAAGTTATGCATCCGCGGAGGAGACATTTCACTGGTGAATTCCTTGCGGCCGGCTCAAGCGCCCGTCCTTTTGTATCTGGTGACGGAAGATTGGTACTTCCTGTCGCATCGCCTGCCAATGGCGCTGGCGGCGCAGCGCGCTGGCTATGAGGTGCATGTCGCGACGCATGTCGGCGCCGGTGGCGACCGTATCAAGGCGCTCGGCTTTCACCTGCATCCGCTGGCCTGGCGGCGCGGCAGCGTCAATCCGCTCGACTTGATCGCAATCGTCCGCGAGGTGCGCGCGCTGTATCGCCGGCTGTCGCCTGACCTCGCCCATCATGTCGCGTTGCAGCCCTCGGTCGTCGGCTCGCTCGCCGCCTGGGGTTTGCCGATCACGCAGCTCAATGCCTTTGCGGGCTTAGGCTCGACCTTCACCTCGCAGTCGCTCAAGTCGCGCATCGTCCGCCCGGTGCTCAAGACATTGCTGCGCCTGATCCTGAACCGGCGGCGCTCGGCGGCTCTGGTGCAGAACGGCGACGACCGCGACGCCATCACCGCCATCGGCGTCGATGCCGCCCGTGTCTTTCTCATTCCCGGCTCCGGCGTCGATGTCGACGTGCTGACGCCCATGCCGGAACCCATGCCGGAGCCGGAAGGCGAGGTGACACTCGGCTATGTCGGCCGTCTGCTCGAGGACAAGGGCCTGCGCACCCTGATTGCCGCGCACGATCTGCTGACGCAGCGCGGCGTTCCGACCAGGCTGCTGATTGCAGGCCAGACCGATCCGGCCAATCCGGCCTCCATCGTCGACGCCGAAATCCAATCCTGGAAGCGCAAGCCCAATGTCACGTTGCTCGGCCATGTCAACGACGTCCGCGAGGTCTGGGCCAAGGCGCATATCGCCGTGCTGCCGTCGCGGCGCGAAGGCCTGCCCAAGAGCCTGCTGGAAGCCGCCGCCTGCGGCCGGCCGATGATCGCCAGCGATGTGCCCGGCTGCCGCGAGATCGCGCGAAACGGGGTTAACGGCCTGCTGGTGCCGCCGGACGACGCCCCGGCGCTGGCCGCGGCAGTCGAGCAACTGGCGCGTGACCCGGCGTTGCGCCGCCAATACGGCGCGGCCGGGCGGCATCTGGTCGAAACCGAGTTTTCCAGCGCGCTGATCGGCCGCAAGACCGTGGCGCTGTACGATGGCCTGCTGGGCCGCGCGCTTGCCGGCGCGGCCTATTGACGGCTAAAGACGCGGCAAGCAGCCAACCGGACGGGAATCGACATTTGAGCAGGGGTCGCTTTGGCGCACGGACGTAAAATCGCGGTTATCGGGCTGGGCTATGTCGGGCTCCCGGTCGCGGTCGCCTTTGCGCGGTCCGGCGTGCCGGTGGTCGGCTTCGACATCAACGCTTTGCGTATCGGCGAGCTGAAATCCGGCCTTGACCGCACCCGCGAAGTCGAGCCGGCCGATCTCACGCTGCCGTCGCTGACCTATAGCGACGATCCGGCCGCGCTCAGGGGGAGCGACTTCTACATCGTCACGGTGCCGACGCCGATCGATGCGGCGCGGCGGCCCGATCTCGGCGCCATGCTGGGCGCCTCGAAAACCGTCGGCGCCGTGCTCAAGCGCGGCGACATCGTCGTCTATGAATCGACGGTCTATCCCGGCGCTTGCGAGGAAGACTGTGTGCCGGTGCTGGAGGCGACCTCTGGCCTCAAGGCCGGCAACGATTTCACCGTCGGTTATTCGCCGGAGCGCATCAATCCCGGCGACAAGCAGCACCGCTTCGAGACCATCATGAAAGTGGTCTCGGCGCAGGATGCGCGCACCCTCGACATCGTCGCCGACGTCTATGGTTCGGTGGTCACCGCCGGCATTCACCGCGCGCCGTCGATCAAGGTGGCCGAGGCCGCCAAGGTGATCGAGAACACGCAGCGCGATCTCAACATCGCCTTCATGAATGAATTGTCGGCCGTATTCCAGACGCTCGGCATCGACACCGGCGACGTGCTCGCCGCCGCCGGTACCAAATGGAATTTCCTCAAGTATGAGCCCGGTCTCGTCGGCGGCCACTGCATCGGCGTCGATCCCTATTATCTGACTTATCGCGCCGAGAAGGCCGGCTATCATCCGGAAATCATTCTCGCCGGCCGCCGCATCAATGACGGCATGGGCGAGCGCATCGCGCGCGAATGCATGCGCGCGCTGTTGCAACGCGGCTCGAGCAACGCCACCGTCACCATTCTCGGCATGACCTTCAAGGAAAACGTGCCCGACATCCGCAACACCAAGGTCATCGACATCGCGCAGGCTTTGTCGCGCGTCGGCATCAATGTGCAGGTGCACGATCCGGTGGCGCTGCCGGAAGAGGCGGCGCATGAATACCAGATGACGCTGACGCCGCTCGAGCAGCTCAAGCCGGCCGACGCCGTCATTCTCGCGGTCGCGCATCAGGACTATATCAAGGGCGGCTGGCCGATGATTGCCGGATTGCTCAAGGGCGGGCAGGGCGTCGTCCTCGACGTCAAATCGAAGCTCGACCGCGCCGAGCGCCCGAAGGAGATCGACCTGTGGCGTCCCTAGAGCCCGTTCTCGTCACCGGCGCTGCCGGTTTCATCGGCTATCATGTCGCCCGCCGTCTGCTGGAGGGCGGTCGCGCCGTCGTCGGCATCGATAACCTGAATGCCTATTACGATCCGAAACTGAAAGACGCCCGGCTCGCCGAGCTGGCGAAATTCCCCGGCTTCCGTTTCATCAAGCTCGATCTCGCCGACCGCGCCGGCATGGCCGCGCTATTTGCCGAGCATCGCTTCGTCCATGTCGTGCATCTCGCGGCGCAGGCCGGCGTGCGCTATTCGCTGATCGATCCGCACGCTTATATCGACTCGAATCTGGTCGGCTTCACCAATATTCTCGAAGGCTGCCGGCACAATGGCTGCCGCCATCTGCTTTATGCCTCGTCGTCGTCGGTCTACGGCAGCAACACGCAGATGCCGTTCTCGACGCACGACAACGTCGATCATCCGCTCAGTCTGTACGGCGCCACCAAGAAGGCCAACGAGCTGATGGCGCATTCCTATTCGCATCTGTTCAAGCTGCCGACGACGGGCCTGCGTTTCTTCACGGTCTACGGCCCGTGGGGGCGTCCCGACATGGCGATGTGGATTTTTGCCAAGGCGATCGCCGCCGGCGAGCCGATCAAGCTGTTCAATAGCGGCAAGATGCAGCGCGATTTCACTTATGTCGACGACGTGGTCGAATCGATCGAGCGTCTGGTCGATCGGCCACCGGCCGGCAATCCGGCCTACTCGAGCGACACCCCCGATCCGGCCTCGAGCAGCGCGCCGTGGCGTGTCTACAATATCGGCAACAACAGTCCGGTCGATCTGCTCGACGTCGTCGATTTGCTGGAAAAGGCCATCGGCAAGAAGGCGATCCGCGAAATGGCGCCGATGCAGCCGGGCGACGTGCCGGCGACCTATGCCGATGTCGACGATCTGATGCGCGACGCCGATTTCCGGCCCTCGACGCCGATCGCCGACGGCATTGCCAAGTTCATAGAATGGTATAACGCCTATCATCGGCTGTAGAATAGCAACACGAGGTTCAACGCCATGACTGCTCCGACACTCGACACGCTCAAGGTCAAGCTGTTCACCGACGGCGCCGACAAGGCGCAGATCGTCGACATGGCCAAACAGCCCTGGATCGCCGGCTTCACCACCAATCCGTCGCTGTTGAAGAAGGCCGGCGTCAGCGATTACGAATCCTATGGCCGCGACCTGGTCGCCGCCGTGCCGGACCGGCATATCTCGTTCGAGGTGTTCTCCGACGACATTCCGGAAATGGTCGCGCAGGCGCGCGTCATCGCCACCTGGGGCAAGAACGTCTATGTCAAGCTGCCGGTGACGACGACGCGCGGCGAGCCTTTGTTCGACACCGTGCGCGCGCTGTCGCGCGACGGCATCAAGGTCAATTTCACCGCCATCTTCACGCCGGAGCAGGTCGCCAGCGCGATGCAGGCGCTCGACGGCGGCGCGCCGTCGGTGGTCTCGGTATTCGCCGGGCGTCTCGCCGACTTCGGCATCGACTACCGACCGATCATGCAGGATGCGATCGCGCAGGCGCGCAAGACCAAATCCATCGAGATCATCTGGGCGTCGACCCGCGAGGTGTTCAACGTCGTCGAAGCCGACGCGATGGGCTGCCACATCATCACCGCGCCGGCCGACATCTTGAAGAAGCTGTCGGCGCTCGGCACCAAGACCGGCGCCGAGTTGTCGCTGGGCGCGGTCAAGTCGTTCCGCGAAGACGCGCTGTCGGTCGGCCTCAAGCTTGCGGTGCCTGCGGCGCGCGCCGCCGAATAGAACGGTTATTAACAGGCTGCGGCGGCCGATTGCGCCGCCGTTTAAGCATATCCGTTTACCTGTAACGCTTCGAATCAAAACGTGTTCACTCTGTTCCGGTGCGCCGTCGCCAGCCGCGAGCGAGCATGCTAGGTGACGGCGGGGTCCGGGCCTGCGCGCCCGGTTATTGGGGTAAAGACGGCAGATGACACAGCCTTCAAACGTGAACGCGGAACGCGCATTGCGCGTCGGTGTCGTCGGCGTCGGCGTCATGGGCTCCAACCATGCCCGCGTCTTCGCCGGATTGCCGGGCACCGAACTGGTCGGCGTCGCCGATCCCGATCAGAAGCAGACCGAATTCGTCGCGCGCACGCTTGGCTGCGCCGCCGTCGCCACCGTCGATGACCTGCTCGATCTCGGCGTCGATGCCATCACCATCGCCGCGCCGACGCATCTGCACCGCGATGTGGCGCTCGCGGCCATTGCGCGCGGCGTCCACGTTTTGGTGGAAAAGCCGATTGCCTCGACGGTCGAGGAAGGCAACGAGATTATTGACGCGGCGCACGCCGCCGGCCTCACCTTGATGGTCGGCCATGTCGAGCGTTTCAATCCGGCGGTCGAGGCGATCAAGGAAGCGATCCGCAACGAGGATATTCTGTCCATCGCCATTACCCGCGTCGGCCCGTTTCCGCCGCGCATGTCGAATGTCGGCGTCGTCATCGATCTCGCCGTGCACGACATCGACCTAATCCGCTATTTCACCGACAGCGACATCGTCGAAGTGCAGCCGCAGCTCTCCAGCGCGATTGCCGAGCGCGAGGATATCGCGCTGCTGCAATTCCGCACCGCCTCCGGTGTGCTGGCGCATATCAACACCAACTGGCTGACGCCGTTCAAGGCGCGCAACGTCACCGTCGCGACGCGCGGCAAATATGTCATGGGCGATCTGCTGACGCGCCAAGTCACCGAATGCTTCGGCTTCCAGCCCGACGGCAGCTATTCGATGCGGCACCTGTCGGTCGGCCACGCCGAGCCGTTGCGCTCGGAACTGCTCGCGTTCCTCAGCGCGGTGCGTTCAGGCGCGGCGCCGGCCGTCACCGGCGAGCAGGGCGTCACCAGCCTGCGCATCGCCATTCAATGCCTCACCGATCGGCCGCCGGCGATTGCGCCGGCCAAGCACAAGCCCGCGCGCGCGGTCGCCGGCTGATCGGCGTGAACTCTTAGATCGGATACCAGTAATGAACCTTCGCACCGAACTGCCGCCGATTCCTTTCATCGATCTGGCCGCGCAGCGCCGCAGGCTGAAGCCGGCGGTCGATGTCGCGGTGGCCAAGGTGCTCGATCATTGCCAGTTCGTCATGGGCCCGGAAGTCCGCGCCTTCGAGGCCGAGCTTGCCGCGTTCTGCGGCGCCAGGCACGTCGTCACCTGCGCCAGCGGCACCGACGCGCTGGTGCTGCCGCTGCGCGCCTATGGCATCGGCCCGGGCGACGCGGTGATCTGTCCGTCCTTCACCTTTTGCGCGACGGCGGAAGTCGCGGTGCTGGTCGGTGCGACGCCGGTCTTCGTCGATGTCGATCCGGCGACATTCAATATCGATGCGAAAGGCATTGCCGGCGCGGTCGAGTCCGCCAAGGCCATGGGCCTGACGCCGAAGGCGGTGATCCCGGTCGATCTGTTCGGACTGGCGGCCGATCATGGCGCCATCGCCGCCGCCGCCAAGGCGCATGATTTGATTATCATCGACGACGCCGCGCAAGGCTTTGGCGCCAGTCACAACAATCGCCGGCTTGGGACGTTCGGCCATGCGACGTCGACCAGCTTTTTTCCGGCAAAGCCGCTGGGCTGCTACGGCGACGGCGGCGCGGTGATGACCGACGACGACAACATCGCCGATTTGATGCGCTCGATCCGCGTGCACGGGCAGGGCAGCGATCGCTACGACAACGTCCGCATCGGTCTCGCCTCGCGTCTCGACACCATCCAGGCCGCGGTGCTGATCGAGAAGCTGAAGATTTTTCCCGACGAGATCGAGGCGCGCAATGTTGTCGCCCGCCGTTATGCCGAAGGCTTGAGCGATCTCATCAAGGTGCCGACAGTGCCGGCGGGCTCCACGTCGGTGTGGGCGCAATACACCATCCGCCTGAAAGCCGGCACGCGCGATGCGTTCGCCGCCGCCTTGAAGGCCGACGGCATTCCGACCGCGATCTATTATCCGATCCCGCTGCATTTGCAGCAGGCCTACAAGCAATATCCGGTGGGCAAAGGCGGCGTCGCGGTCAGCGAGACGCTCGCGGCGGAAGTCATCAGCCTGCCGATGCATCCGTATCTGGACGAGCCGACGCTAGGCCGCATCGTCGACAGCGTGCGCCGGGCGTTGAAGGCTTAGGCGTCACGTCGCCCAGCGGCGCATTAAGCTATATACTGCGTTGTTACCCTGACCACAGCAACGGGACCGATGATCAAGCGCATCCTCACGGTCGGCGGATTTACCCTGCTCTCGCGGATCACGGGCTTTGTCCGCGACGTCATCCTGGCTGCCGTGCTCGGCGCCGGTCCGGTGGCCGATGCGTTTTTCGTGGCGCTGCGCCTGCCCAACCATTTCCGCGCGATCTTCGCCGAAGGCGCGTTCAACGCCGCCTTCGTGCCGGCCTATGCCGGCATCCGCGAGCGGGGCGGGGCGGAGCGCGCCGGGCTGTTTGCCGACCGCATCTTCACGCTGCTGCTGGCCAGCCAGATCGTGCTCCTGGTCGTCGCGCTGCTGTTCACGCCGACGGTCATCGATCTCCTGGCGCCGGGCTTTGCCGACGACCCGGTCCGCTACGGCCTCGCCACCGAACTGACCCGCATCACGTTTCCCTATTTGCTCCTGATCACGTTGGTCACGCTCTATGGCGGCATCCTCAATGCCTTGCAGCGTTTCGCTGCCGCCGCCGCCGCGCCGATCCTGCTGAACCTGTCGCTGATTGTGGCGCTGATGTTGGCCGCCTTCTTTCCCACCGCGGGACACGCCGCCGCCTGGGGCGTGCTGGTCGCCGGCGTCCTCGAATTCTTCCTGGTCGCGGGCGCGGCCTGGCGCGCCGAGGCGCTGGCGGCGCTGCGCTGGCCGAAACTCGACGCCGACGTGCGGCAGTTCTTTCGCGCGCTCGGCCCGGCCATCGTCGGCTCGGCCGGCGTGCAACTGGCGCTGTTCGCCGACACCATCATCGCCAGCTTCCTGCCGGCCGGCGCGGTGTCGTCGCTCTATTATGCCGACCGCCTCAACCAGTTGCCGATCGGCGTCATCGGCATCGCCGCCGGCACCGTGGTCCTGCCGGAAATGGCGCGGCGTCTTGCCGCCGGCGACGCCGCCGGCGCGGCGCATGCGCAAAACCGCGCCGTCGAATTCACCTTGATGCTGGCGATCCCCTGCGTCGCCGCTTTTTTCATCATTCCCGATCTGATCATGCGCGCGCTGTTCGTGCGCGGCGCCTTCACCGATGCGGACGCGCTTGCCGCCGGCCGCACGTTGGCGGCCTACGCCATCGGCCTGTTGCCGTTTGTGCTGATCCGCAGCGCGGTGGCGACCTTCTTTGCCCGCGGCGACACCAGGACGCCGGTGATCGCCGCGCTGATCGCGGCGGCGGTCAATATCGGCTTCAAGATCCTGCTGATGGGCCCGCTGGCGCAGGTCGGACTGGCGCTGGCGACGTCGATCGGCGCCTGGATCAATCTTCTGCTGGTGCTGTGGCTCGGCCATCGCGCCGGCCATATCAAGATCGACGCCCGGCTGCGGCAGTCGGCGATCAAGCTGTCGGCCGC
>JAUSBQ010000312.1 GCA_030651965.1 Pseudolabrys sp.
CGCGGCGGCTCGCATTCCGGCAATGTCGCAACCGCCGAACTGGCGCGCGCGGGCATGCTCGATCTGATGTCGTCCGACTACGTGCCGTCGAGCCTTCTGATCGCCGCGCTGCGGCTGCCCGCCGAATCTAACAAATACGATCTGCCGTCCGCGGTGCGCACCGTGAGCAAGACCCCTGCCGAGGCCGTCGGCTTCTCCGATCGCGGCGAGATCGCCGCCGGCAAACGCGCCGACCTCATCCGCGTTCACCAGGCGGAGGATGCCGTCGCCGTGCGCAGCGTCTGGAGCGGCGGCCGCCGCGTCGCATGACCCGGGCCGTTCAGGCAATGGTGCGGCCAGGACGCCTTGTTCTGGTCGTCGGACCCAGCGGCGCCGGCAAGGACACGATCATCGCAGGCGCGAAGGCCGCATGCGCCGGCAAGCCGAGTATCGTATTCCCGCGCCGGATCGTCACGCGGGCAACATCCGCGGCGGAGGATCACGACACGCTCAATGAGGCGGCGTTTGAACAGGCCGTGATCGATGGCGGCTTTGCTTTCTGGTGGCAGGCGCATGGCCTGAAATATGGAATCCCACGTGGCATAGACGACGATATCCGTGCGGGTCGCACCGTTATCTGTAACGTCTCTCGCTCTGTCGTGACCGACGTGCGAGCCCGCTATGAGAATGTCGATGTGGTGCTGGTGACGGCGCCAACGGAAGTTCTGGCCGCGCGCCTTGCCGGCCGCGCGCGCGACAGCGATGGACCGGCTGACCTTCGTATCAAGCGGAACGACATCTATTCCAACTTCCGGCCGGACCATACCATCGACAATTCTGGCGCGCTTGAAGAAGCGATCCGGCTATTTCTTGAAGTAGTAACTGATTGATGTCCGCGTTGGATTACCCACCCGCCGCCACGGTGCCAAGGCGGCGCGCCACATAGCCCCGACCACGGCCTCGTCAATCAAATGCCTATCTAGAACCCCCGACAGCGAGCAACCCGTTGCGCGATAGTCCCGCTTGGCGTCGCAAATGGTACGATGTTATTTGCCTTTTCCGGCTACGCAAAGCCGAATTGCCTATGCACAACCCCAAGTTTGCGCAACAATACCAGCGGTGATTGCCGTGGGGCTTGGGCGATCGCGCGTTCTGCGAAATATCGTATTGAACCTTTTTCCAGGCTGCGGCGACTAACGAAGGCGCGGGACTTAACCCCGCGAGTGGGGGCTTTCATGTCGATCCTTGTGACGCGGCTTTTGCCGCTGTTGTTGCTTGGCCAGATCGCAGCGGGAAGCGCAAATGCTCAGCAAAATCGAACACCGGACATCCGCCTGGGCGACGCCATCGTCACCGGCTTTTCCGGCGTTTTAGCGCCCAATCCCGGTCAAAAGCTTCCGCCTAACAAGTCAGCGATCGACGTTACTTTCATTAATCCGGAGGGCCCGTCGGCCCGTATCGTCGATGTGTCGAAGCCCGGCGCGGTGTGGGCTGGCACGGTCCTTCCCGCCCCTAAGCCATTTGATGTGTTGGCGAAAGACGTCGGGCAGGTATTCGGCATAGCGCTCGATGACGCGCCGCAACCCAATATCTATCTCGCGGCCACGTCGGCATTCGGACTGAATATCGTCGCGCGCGGCCGCGATGGTCAGCCTGAACGCAGAAAGAAAGGTGGCCCCGGCGCCGGTTGGATGAAGGGTCAATTCGGGCTCGACCTGCAAGGCGGTCCAGGCGCTATCTATAAGATTGACGGCCGCACCGGCGTGCCGACTTTATTCGCCAATGTGACCCTCGATGGCGTTCCCAACCCGGCCGCAGGTCTCGGCAGCCTCGCTTACAGCCCCGCCCACAAGCAGTTGTTCGTGTCGGACCTCTACACCGGCATGATTCATCGCTTTGACCTCGATGGCAGAGAACTCGATCGCTACGATCACGGCGTCACAGGGTTGACCGCCGCCAAGCTCGCGCCTGTCGCCTTCGATCCTCGCAACCGTCCGAATATCGCCAACGACCGTTTCGATAGCGAGAAGCCGGAAACGTGGGGTTTTGCGCCCGCCGCCCGTCGCGTCTGGGGCCTCGCGCTGCATGAAGGCCGTCTCTATTACGCCGTCACCTCGGGCCCGCAGATCTGGTCGATCGGCCTTGCCCAGGACGGACGCTTTGCCAACGATCCGCGTTGGGAGCTCGACGTCCCCGCGCAGGCCGGGGCTTTGCCGATTTCAGATATCGCGTTTTCCAACAAGGGCGCGATGATCCTGGCGCAGCGTGCGCTGATCGCTGGCGCCTATGACTATTCCGCTTTCACGCGCCCTGGCGAACCGCAGGTTTTCCGTGTGTGGCTGAAGGGCCCGCAAGATCCGCCCTCGCCCGGCCGCTGGAAACCGGTGCCGGAGGAATACGCGGTCGGCTTTGCCGGCAACCACCGCAACACCAATGGCGGCGTCGCCCTGGGCTACGGCTATAGCCGCGAGGGCGCGTTGAGCAACACCGCCTGCGAATTCTCGCTGTGGACCACCGGCCAGAACCTGCGCAACGCTCCGGCGCTGCGCTCACGGCTCGACCCCGGCGGCGCGCTGGTAGTGCACGGGTTGCAGGGCCTGCCGTCAAGCCCGGTGCGCGATATCAATACGCCGCCATGGCTGAGCTATACGGTTGCGTATGGCGATCACGCCGATAGTCCGCGCGCCGCGGGCCATCTCGGCAGCGTGCGCATCTACAGCAAGCCGTGTGCATCGCCGGGGCTCTATAGCGGTCCCGGCTATCCGGCCAGCCCACCTTATATCGTTACCGTCGGTCCACCACCCCGTTGCACGCCTGGGGTCGACTGTCCGCCGATATCGCCGCAGGCCTGCTTTTCGAGCACCGGCGCATTCGCCTGCATGCAGGGCAGTTGGGTTTACAAATTGTCGGTCAGCGGACCGACCTGGATGACAACGCTTCGGGCAACGTCGCTCACGTCCGGCGTCAACGTGGCCGGCGGCTCCATCCCACTTAATCCCGCGGATATAAAAATTTCAGGGCCACCTGGCTCACAAGCAACCCTCGACATTTGCGGATTTAATTCGACCGCGGCTGCGTCCGGCAATCCCTACGATTGCTGCCGCGCGCGTTTGAACGTCACCATTCCGACGGGAGTCTGCCAATGATCAAATCATACAGACAGCCGGTCATGCGTTCCGCGCAAGTAGCGCTCGCTGCCCTTCTGACACTGGGCGTATTCCTGGCTGACGCTAGAGCCTCCGGCAATCTCATCCAGAACCCCGGCTTCGAGAGCGCGCCGCCGGCAAATCTCGGCAACAATATTGGTCATTCGATTGCGCCGTGGATCGTCGGCACTGGCAATTCGCCGAACGTGGTCAAGGTCGACGGCCCCGGCGGCTACAATTACGGAAATCTCGGGCCGGAGTCGGATGCTTCGGCGCCGGGCGCCGGCGTCAAGCAGCACTATCTCGACATCGCCAATGGTGCGAACGACTTCTATCAAAGCTTCAAGGTGCCGGCGTGTCAGGCCGCGCCGGAAGGCACGCAAGCCACCGTCAAGTTCGGCGGCTATTTCTCCGGCCGCGGCAATGCGGGCGGCTCGGCAACAGTCACGTTGCGCCAAGGCACAGGGCTGAGTGGCACGGTCATCCAGACGGCGACCGGCGTGGTTCCTTCCGGCGCGTCGAAAACGGATCCGTGGATTCACGTGCAAGGCACCGCGACGCTCGTGTTCGGGTCAACGTTCTCTTACGTCGTCAAGATGCCGAACGAGATCAATTTCGATAACGCGCATCTGACGATCGAGTCCGATCCGTGCGACCCGCCGCCGCCACCAAGCTCCAGCGGCTGCCTGTCGCTGACGCCTGACGTGAAGTGCGGCACCAACGGAACGTTCACCATCACCTTGAATGGCTCGAATTTCGCCGGTAACGAGATTACGCTCGCGGCGCAAACGCCCGGCGTCACCATATCGCCGCCGCAGCAGGCCTGGGCCGCCAGCACGACATGGACCGTTAGCGGCGCCACACCGGGGCAGGCCCTCACCCTCATTGCCAACGCCACCAAGACCGGCGGCGGCAGCGAAGCAGGCACCGATCAATGCTGTTCGGCGGAGCTGAAAATCACGGCACCGGAGTGTCCGCCGCCGCTGGATGTAAAGCTTGAGAAGAAGCTGACGGGCAAGATGGGCCCGCACTTCATGTTCGACATCGATGTCAGCAACGTCGGCACCGCCTTCGTCAACGGCGCCTTCACCGTCACCGATGCCGTGCCAAGCGGCATGACAGTGATGAGCGCCACCGGCGGATGGACCTGCAACACACCGGTAACCGGTCCAAATCCCCTGCTCTGCACACTCCCGGTAGCCTCGATTCCGCTCAACGGCACACTGCCGACGATCAAGCTGACCACCATGACCACCGGCCCCGGTCCGTGGGAAAATTGCGCAGTGGTTTCTGTGGTCACGACATCGGGTACCGACACCAATCCGGCCAACGACAAAGGCTGCGCCACGGTTGCGGTGGAACAGGTCGGCGAACTCATCATCGAGAAGAAAGTCGTCTACACCGGCGAACTGATGATGCCGGCCCTCACCTACCCGGTCACTGTCACTTGCGGCAGCTGGAGCCAGACTTTCAACCTCACGCCCAATGTGCCGCAGTCCACCGGCGGCGTACCGCTTAACGTCAACTGTTCGGTGGTGGAAACCCTGCCGCCGGCGCCGGCCAGCGCCTGTCCCGCGCCCAAGGTGGCGACCTGGCAGACACCTCCGGTCATCGCGCCGGCAACGCCGTTCCAGCTATCCGGCGTCAGCACCAGCGTGACCGTGACCAACACCCTGGACTGCAAGTCGGAGCCGCCCGGCACCGTGACGTTCACGGTCAACAAGGAAGTCATCAACCGGACGGTCCCGCAGATCCCGGTGACCGGAATCGTGTTCCCGATCAGCACCTCGTGTCAGTCGGGCTCCAGTCCGGCCGTCGTCACCCCCATGCCGCTGCTCGATGGCGGCTCGCAGACCATCAGCGGGATCACGTCCGGCACGACCTGCACCGTTGCGGAGGCGCCGCCACCGCCGCCGACAATCATCGCGATCTCGTGCAGCACGCCGGGCCATGTGCCGGTGTGGAGCACAGTACTGCCGGCCCCGGTGACACTCGGCAACACCAACGCCACCGCGACCGTGCAGAACTTCCTGGATTGCAAACCGGACAGCGGCGGTCAGCTTGGTGAACTTGTGCTGACGAAGGTCGTCAACAATCCCTACAAGGCCTTTCTCACGACCGACAACCTCGTCTACCCAACCTCGGTAAGCTGCGCGACCGGTGGCAGCCCGGCCGTGGTGACGAATGTCGGTCTCTCGGAAGCCGGTCCGCAGACCGTGAGCAATATTGCGCTCAACAGCCAGTGCACCATCACCGAGACGCCGCCAACCGTCACTGGCCTCTGTCCTACGCCCGGCGCTGTTCCCACATGGGCGACGCCGTCGATGAACCCGGCTTCCCCGGTGGCGGTCAATGGCACGACGGTCAACGTCACGGTGACCAATACTCTGGAGTGCAAACCCGCCGGCGGCTATCTGCTGGTGCAGAAGCTGATCGACCGTCCCAACAGCGTGCCCCTCAGCGCGCTCAACGCACTGACCTTCCCCGTCGTTGTCACTTGCGACGGCAACGCCGCGCCGTTGAACGTTCCCTTCGGTACCTCGGCGGTGCTTTCCAACATCCCGCACAACCAGGTCTGCACCGTGGTCGAGACCCTGCCGCCTCCGCCGAACGTGCCGAATGTCTGCCCGGCCGGTCAGTCGCTGGCCTGGACCCTGCCGCCGACCTATACGCCGGCGAGCGCCACGATCACACCGGGACCGGGAAAAACCATTGTTGTCCGCAATACGCTGGACTGCGCGCCGTCGACCAATCAGACCGGATCGCTGACCGTCAGCAAGACCGTCGTCAATAACATCGGTGGCACGGTCGCCGGGCTCGCCTTCCCGGCGAACCTGAGTTGCTCCTCCGGCATGAGCCCGGCGGTGGTGACGCCGCTGACTTTGTCGCACGGCAGCACCCAAACCATCGGCAATATCGCGCTCGGCAGCACCTGCACCGTTAGCGAAACGCCGCCGGCGCCGCCCGGAGCCTGCGCGGACCAGACCAAAGTGCCGACCTGGACCACGACCTATACGCCGCTAACCGCCAGCATCCCGACCGACACCAGCATCGCCGTGGTCAATACGCTGGACTGCAAGGCCAGTGGTGGCGGTGGCGGCAGCATGGGCGGTGGCCTGACCAGCCAGTTGATTCTGCAAAAGGTCGTCGTCAGCCAACGCCCGGCGACGCCGCCGACGACGCAGACCTTCCCGGTGACCGCCACCTGCGGCGGCAACGCGGTGACGCGCAACATGCTCCACAACACCAACCAGCCCGTGGGTCAGGTGCCGTACGGCGCCTGCACGATCAGCGAGCCGACGCCGCCGGTGCTGGCCGGGTCCTGCCCGAAAGGCTGGACCGGCGCTTGGACCAGCATCTACCAGACCACGGTGGCGATCAATCAACCGACGCATGTCGTCAACGTGACCAACACGCTGACGTGTACGGAGGACGGCGGCAAAGGCGGTCCGCCGCCAAAAGTAACGCAGACCGTCTGCAAGCCGCCGATGGTTGCCAGCGCCATACCGGGCCAGTGCGCCTGCCCGGCCGGCACGACAAAGCGCGGCGAGCGCTGTGTCCCGACCGTCGTGTGCCGTTCGCCCGCCAAGCTCAACCGGAGTGGCACCGGCTGCGACTGTCCTGACGGCTACGCCAAGCGGGGAAACACCTGCGTCAAGGATGAACGCAGAGGTCCGGCCATCACACCCAACGATGTTATTCGGGTGGTGCCGGGCCTGATAGGCCCCGGCGGATTCGGTGGTGGCGGCGGCGGCGGCCGATCCGGCGGCGATCGAGGCGGCAGCGGTGGAGGCTCACCGGCGGGGGTCCGCTAAGCCCAGGCTCATGTAGACAGGGCTCACCGGGAATTCGCCCAGCACGGGTAACTGTTGGCTATGGTCTGGCGATAGTCTCACGGCTCTTCGCAGCGACGACTAGCGATGGTCACGCGATGCTTGCTGCTCGCTGCCCCAAAGGCAAATCCGCAATCGCTGTGTAGCCGCAACTCAGGCATTCGATGGACCGCTGCGCCATACGGGGAATAGTCGGGTGGCGTGAAATATATGCGGTTCGTATGAACTGCTTGCAGCGTTCACAGACATCGTCGGTCGCAATTTTCAAAACCATGCGAGTTCGTTATCCAATTGAGGACGCTCTAATTGAGCCAACTTGCACTTCTTGCTTTGGTTGCATGCTCGGGAACTTATATTTTTCGCGGTATGCGCGGCCTCCATTACTTTTCGATCGATGGGGTCTCTCGGAGCACGAGGTCCAAGAGCGAACGGTGAACCGTGATGATTCCGTTGTAGTCGATGAGACCCAACCGGCGAAATTTGTTCATGAAATAGTTGATGCGCGGGAGCGTCGTACCGACCATCTCGGCCAACGTCTTTTGGCTGATCTTCGCCAGCACCGGATCGGCCTCGCCGTCTTTGCCGAAGTCCGCGAGGATCAGAAGAGCACGAGCCAGGCGCATTTCACTCGAATTAAACAACTGGTCGACGAGGTCAGCCTCAGTCTGGCTGTTGCGGGCCAACAGGTAGGCAATGAATAATTGCGAAAAAACCGGCTCGCTGTGAATGACTTTGACGATTTCCGCCTTTGCTATTCTCGTAATCGTGCAGTCCGTCATCGTTGTCGCGGTGGCGAAGCGACTCTTATGTCCGCTCAGGCAGCCTTCGCCGAAGAAATCGCCGGGCTTCAGGAGCGCGACCACAGCCTCTTTTCCCTGCTCCGACGTGACGCTGATCTTCGCCCTGCCGGACTGCATATAGTAGACGCAATCCGCGGAGTCGTCCTGCCGGAAAATGATCTGATTTTTTCGATAGGTCGAGACTGTTCGCCCCTCCGTCGCGACCGTCAGGTATTTTTGGACATCAAAAAGCATATCTTCATGTGTATACCCGGCCCCCTAAAACGTCCTACAGCGATGGCCGCGCAGTAATGATATTTATAAAGGACGTTCTCTCGAATTGGTGTACAATACAGTACAGTCCTTCCTTTTCTTCGGAAGCCATGACGAGGCAGCCGAAGCAGCAGCAAGCAACTTCATTATGTTCGCAGGCTCACTTTACCTATCTCCAACGAACTGATTATGTTGCATTAAGAAGAACTCGGCTCATTGGTGCAGCGATACCTCGATAAAGGTCACACCCGAAGCCGCGCGTCGTGACGACCGCACCATGGATGTGCCGCACCGTGTCACTTCATTGATACCGAATATGCCG
>JAUSBQ010000315.1 GCA_030651965.1 Pseudolabrys sp.
TAATCGGGATTGTCGCCATAGATGCGATGCGAGCGGGTGTTGATCATCACGATATCGCCGGGCTCGATGTGCGGCGTGGCGTTCTCCAGATCGCGCGCGGTGATGACTTCCCAGCGCTTCTTGGGAATCGAGACCGCGACGCCGGTGCCGAAGAAGCGCCAAAGCGGAAAGCTGGTGATGTCCGGCGTATTCTCCAGCACATGGATCGGCGCATCCATATGCGTGCCGCGGTGCATGACCGTGGTGAAGTGCTGCACGAACATGCCGTCGCGCGCGTGATAATAAAGCCTGCGGAAATCGTGGATCGGGTTCTTACCCGGCCAGAACGAGGCGTCGTGGCCCCAGGGATGCGTAAGATCGTGCAGCGCCGGCATGGCAGCAGCGCCGGTGTTGTTCGGATCGACGATGCCAACCAGCCGCACGATCGAAGCATCGCCGCCCGGCCAGTACCAAGGAAACGCCGCAAGCGTAGCGCGCTTGCCCGCCAGCGCATCGACATCTCCGCCGACCTCTTCGATGGTGGGAATACCGGCCGCCAGCAACATTCGGTGCGCCGGATTCCAATCCGGAAATGCTTGTTTCGGGTCCATGCCGGTCTCGCGCTTGAAATTGTCGACGACGCGCTTGTCGAGCGGACCGTTACGATGCAGGCCGAGCGAGGTGGCCAGCGGATGATCGATCGCCGGCGCATCGATGCCGACCATCTTCAACTTGCGTTCGATCAGCCATTGGGCGGCCGATGGCGCGAGCCCCGGCGCCTCGCCAAAATAGGCATAGCTGTCGGACCAGCGGCGATGCCAGCCGGTGGCGATGACGACGATATCGCCTTGGCGCACCTTGGCGCCAGCGCGCTCAAGGTCCTGCGCCTCGATCAATTCCCATTTGCCTTTGGGAATTGACAGCACGATGCCGGGGCCGAAGAAGCGGTCGACCGGCAGGTCGCCGATGCCGGACGTCATCGGCACCAGATGCACCGGCGCATTCACATGCGTCGATGCGTGCATCGTCGTGCCGAAGCGCTGCGTCAGCGTGCCGTGGCGCGCGTGATAGGCACCCTGCTCGAAGCGCGCGCCTTCGTAGCCCGGCCAAACCGGCGTGCCGAAGCCCCAGGGCTGGGTAAGATCGTAAAATTCCAAGCCGGTCGCCGGCTCGCGCACGCCCGCCATCGTCCACTCCCCTCGGCGGCTGCACGGCGCGGCAGCGGCTGCTTGTCGTTGCGGGCATAGAGCGGCAGCGGTGGATTGAAGTCCAATGCCGAGCGGACATTTCGTCATGTCTGGCGCTTATGGATGTGCCGTATAAGATCGGGCAGCAATCCCGCCGTGCTACCGCAACGCAACAAGACATGCAGATCGAATTCCGCCACCTGCGCCAGTTTCTCGCCGTGGTCGAGCTCAAGAGCTTCACCGCCGCCGCGGAGAAGCTGCACATAACGCAGCCGGCGCTGACCCGCAGCGTGCCGCAGCTTGAGGAGCGCTTCGGCGTCAAGCTGATCGAACGCGGCGCCAAGAGTTTCGAACTGACGCCGTTCGGCCGCACGCTCGCCGAGCGCGCGCGGCTGATCGAGCAGGAATTTGCGCATATCGATTCGGAGATGGTGGCGCTCAAGAGCGGCGAAGCCGGATTGCTGCGGATCGGCACGGGCCCGAGCGGCATCAGCTATCTGCCGGCCGCCATCGCAGCCTTCCAGGAGCAGCGTCCGAATGTCCGCGTACAACTCACCGTCGACACCATGAACGCCACGCTTGGCGCGCTGCTGAATGGCGAACTCGACCTGATCTGCACTGCGCTCGAATTTCCACGCCACCCCACCTTGAAATGCGAACGGCTGATCGAAATGCGCAACACGGTGATCGCCGCGGACAGTCATCCGCTGGCGCGCGCAACGACCGTGGCGCCGGCCGACCTGCTGCAATATCCGTGGACCGCCTTCTCGCACGACGAGATGGCACGCGCGCGGTTAGGCGCCTACTTCGCCGCCAACGGCCTCGACATGCCGCATGTCGCGGTCGAGACCAACAGCCTGGAGACGATGTTCGCGCTGATTGGCACCTCGAACCATCTCGCCAGCATGCCATCGCTGGTGCTGCCGGGGGCGCAGAAGCGCGGACTGGTTGCCTTGAACATCAAGGGATCGTTCTGGAGCGTTGGTCTCGGCATCGCGCATCTGCGCACCGCCTATCTGCCGTCGGCGCTGGCGAGTTTCATTACAATCCTGCGCACCCGCATGCTGGCGCTGAAGAGTGCACATCCTTCCGTTCTCGATACGTGACGGTGCCGCGCGCTGCTTCGCGTCAATAGCGGACTTTGAAGCATTTCACCTGAAACGCCGCTTTGCATCGTCTTCTTTCACGGACGTCAAACCAGCGCCGGATACGATCCGCCATCGAGGTGGATGTTCTGTCCCGACATGAAGCCGCGGGCAAACAGGATACGGCGACGCGTTGGCGTATAAGGACCGAAAGGCATCCGACCACCCCCCAGCCCAATATCGCAGACGACGATGTCAACCTGATCGTCTGTCGGAGCGGGACCGACCTCGCGCATCAGAGTGAGAGCAAGCGCCTCGATGCTGGAATAGACATCGAGAACGCGCCGTTTATCTATGTCGAACACCACCGGCCGCAGGGGGCCGAACTATGGCAATAGTTGGTAGGCCGGCCGCTTGCTGATCCACGCCTCCGCGGGCTTCCGACCGACGTGGGCGCGTTCGATAAGCCGAGCCATCCACTTCTGGCTGACGCCCACCTCCCCCCGCGATCGTCGCCAGCGGCCGTTGACCGCATTCCTCGAAAATCCAATCGAGCAGCCGGCGCGTGACGTAGTGCTTGTTGTCGAATGCCGGATGGGACTCCACCGATGGCTGCGAACACCCGGCGCAGACAAATAGCCGTCGCTTCCAGGCCAGCCGGACCGGCTTTCCGGCGTTTGGAATATCGCGAAAGTGCGCGAGGCGCGCGGTGTTGACTCGTAGGTTATGCTTGCAACGTGGGCAGACCCGATCTGCGGCCAGAAGCGAGCGAACGTCTCCGACGTAACTAATGCCGTCCCATGCGAACGACTGAAGCTCAAGCTCGGTGTGCACCGCGTAGCCGACCGGGCGAATAACGGGAGAAAACATCTGGGTCTTAACCATAGGTTAACAGTCGGCGCAGTACCCAGCCGACCCATCATCGGGGGCAAGTTGGCGAACACATCATCTGAAAGCCCAGACTCAGGAACGTCTATTTTTCACCTGGCCTACCAGCGACCAACTGACCGGAAGTAGCAGCGCTGCCAATCCAATTTTTAGACTCTCCGAAAGAAGAAACGGCACCACTCCGAACGTCCAGGCCTTCATGGGTCCGATCGACATCGCAAGCCAGAGATAACCGGATAAGAAAATGATGAATGTGCCGATAAGCATCGCGAGCAACGTCGTCAACGCAGAGCGGCCCCAGCCGCAGATGCTCAGCCAGCCGCAAACGAGACTGGCAAAGAGCATGCCGGCAAGATATCCGCCGGTCGGGCCCATGAGGTAAACAAGTCCCGATGCACGCTCAGGCGTGCCCGAAAAGACGGGAAAACCTAACGCACCTTCCACAAGATATACGGCCATCACATTGCCGCCAATGACAGGCCCGCAAGCCATGGCCATCACTAACACTACAAACGTCTGCATGGTCATCGGCACCGGCCAAAATGGCACCTGCACCTTCGCCGAAATGGTAAGCAGGATCGTACCGCCCACAATGATTGTGAACTTGCCGAGCGCCGACGAAGAGAAATGGGGTGAAACGGTAGAGACAAGGGTTGCGTTCATAGTTCTATGCCATTGCTTTCTTAGACGGGACCGGCTTTTTGATCCTGGTGGGGAAGGCCGCAACACTTCCACCCACTCTATGCGTTCAACTGTCACGGCCATGCAGCGTTTGCCTATACTCGCAGGTTCTCCACGATCGTGGCGGTCCCCATGCCGCCGCCACAACACATCGACTGGAGGCCGAAACGACCGCCGCGGCGTTCAAGCTCGCGGAGCAGAATAGTCATCAGGCGCGCGCCCGTCGAGCCCAGTGGATGACCCATAGCGATGGAGCCACCATTGACATTGACCTTGTCGAGCGGGGCGCCAACGTCCTTGAGCCAGGCGCCCAGGACCGAGGCAAAAGCCTCGTTGATTTCAAACAAATCAATCTGATCGAGTTTGATCCCGCTGCGCTGCAGAATTGTCTGCGTCGCCGGGATTGGTCCCGTGAGCATAATCTCGGGGTCGACGCCCACGACAAATTGAGCATGAAGCCGCGCGCGCGGCTCGAGGCCGAACTCCCTCGCCTTTGCAGCTGACATAAGCAACAGCGCCGATGCGCCATCGGCGATCTGGCTGGCATTGCCCGCCGTGATTCTCCCCTCCGGCCGGAATGAGGGCTTGAGGCTATTGAGCTTTTCGAGTGTTGAATCGGGACGTACGCCCTCGTCCCAATCAAGCAACGTGCCATCGCCAAGCGGAACCGGCGTAAGGTCCGCCACGAAGCGCGCTGCGCTCCGCGCCTCGGATGCCAGCACATGACTACGCAGCGCGAGCTCATCGAGATAGCTGCGCTCCAACCTCCATCGCTCCGCGATCCGTTCGGCGGCCTCGCCCATGCTCGGCATGGAGAACCGTGTTACCAATTCATCGGGATACCGCTTGCCAAAACGTTCGTCTTCGTTACCGCCGCGCGTAGTCGACATTTGTTCGACGCCGCAGGCTACAACCACATCACAAACGCCACTGCGGATCATGTTGTCTGCAAAATGCACCGCTTGCTGCGACGAACCGCAGGCGCGCTGGACCGTGGTGCCGGGTACCGTCACCGGGAACCCGGCCATCAGCAGCGCGGTGCGCGCTATATTGCCAGCCTGCATACCGACCTGCGTCGCGCACCCGGCGACAACATCGTCGATTGCATCCTTCGGCACGCCGCTGCGCGTCAGCAATGCGTTAAGCGTATGGCTGAGCAATGCCGCCGCATGCCAATCCTTCAAGAACCCATTGCGCCGTCCGACCGGTGTCCGTACAGCGTCGACAATAACGGGCTCACGGTCACTCAGGCGACTGCTCATTTCCAAAATCTCCAATTCAACCGATCGACGCCGTTTCGCAGTACCGCCGGTCTGAGGTCTCTACTCCTGAAGCCGCGCGAGGCGACCCTCTACATTGATCTGCTCCGCAGCGGCCATCGCAGTTTCGGGGCTGGCGGCTGCGGTCTGTATCAATCTTTTCAGCGACCGCATGAAGTGCTCGGGCCGGCTTGCAAGATCAGCGGCGTAAGCAGCGGCCGCACTATCCAACTCCAGCTCCACCACGCTGCGTACCAGGCCCAATTTCTCCGCCATTCTTCCGTCAATCAAGCGCCCCATCGCCATCATGTCGAATGTCACCTGGGCGCCGGCGAGTCGCAGAAATCCCGGCAACACAAGCGCCGGCACAATACCGTGCCGCGCTTCCGGATAACCGAGCTTTGTATCTTCGCCGCATATCACCGCGTCGCAGGCCAGTGCCAAGGCAAACCCAGCACCCAGCGCAAATCCATGAACTTGCGCGATCAGCGGCTTATTCAATGCGGCCGGCGTTTCAAGCAGCCGCCGCATCAGCTTAGCATGCGCGCGCACCGCCGGTTCGTCAGCAAGCGCCGCGGTTGCTTTCAAGTCAGCCCCCGCGCAGAAGCCCTTGCCTTCGCCGCGAAGCACCATCACGCGAATCTTCGGATCCGCGTCCGCTTCGGAGAAGACGTTGCACAGCGCGTGCATCAGATCGCTATTGAGCGCGTTGCGGGACTCGGGGCGATTGAGCACTATGTGGCCGACACCATCCCTCAGATATGTGCGAACCAGACGATTATCAGCCATCACTAGATCCAACGCCTTCCTAGACAGAATTCAATACGGTCCCTGGATGCGGGCGGCCGCGCCGGAGTCCGGCGCGGCGTCATTGTTGCACCTAACACGGCATCGATTC
>JAUSBQ010000320.1 GCA_030651965.1 Pseudolabrys sp.
TCGGCGAGGCGGCGCGTCGCGGTATCGACGTCAAAGATGCCTCCTCAGCAGCCCGACCGACTGCTTGATATCTTCAACCAGGTTTTGAGTTTCCGCGCGCATCGTCTTGTCCGTTTTTCAGGCCCGCATGTAGCGTTAAGCGACCGGCGTCGCAAGTCACCGCGCCCGGCGGTCAAGGACCGGGCGCGCCCTGTGTTGAGCCTGTGGCTAGTACAACCCGCCGGTGCCGGAGCGCACGGCGCGGCCGGATTCCGGCGACACGCCCTGCCCCCACGCCCGCGGCTGTCCGCTATTGCTGTTGTCGTAGCTGTCGCCCGAGCCGACCACCGAATAGCTGTCCGGCGGCGCGGTGCCGGGCTTGAACGCCTCGAGGATCGCCTTCGTCGTCTCGGGGCCGGCGCGGATGCCGGTCTTCGCGTCGACGCGGATCAGCTTGATGCCGGGCGGTACGCGGAACGGCGCCGCCGGCTTGTCAGCGAGCGCGCCCTTCATGAAGTCCCTGACCACGGGCGCCGCCAGCTTGCCGCCGGTCTCGCCGCGGCCGAGCGAACGCGGCTTGTCGAAGCCAAAATAGACGCCGACCACGACGTCCGGGGTGAAGCCGATAAACCAGGCATCCTTGTAATCGTTGGTGGTGCCGGTCTTGCCGGCCACCGGCTTGCCGACTTCGCGCTGGAAACCAACGCCGCCGGCGGTGCCGCGAATGGTGACACCTTCCATCATCGAGGTGATCTGATAGGCGGTCATCGGATCGATGACCTGTTCGCGCCGGTCGATCAGCGACGGCTCCGGCTGGTTTTCCCACTTCTTGCCCGAGCAGCCGACGCACTCCCGTTCGTCATGGCGATAGACGGTGTGCCCATAGCGGTCCTGAATGCGGTCAACCAGGGTCGGCTTCACGCGGCGGCCGCCATTGTCGAACATTGAATAAGCCGTGACCATGCGCAGCAGCGACGTCTCGCCCGCGCCGAGCGAGAACGACAGATACGGCGGCAGGCTGTCATAGACGCCGAAGCGCTTGGAATATTCGGCGATCAGCGGCATGCCGACATCCTGCGCCAGCCGCACCGTCATCACGTTGCGCGAGTGCTCGATGCCGAAGCGCAGCGTCGACGGCCCGTAAAAACTTTGCTCGTAGTTTTCCGGCTTCCACACGCCGAGGCCGGGGCCCTGATCGATTTCGATCGGCGCATCGAGCACCAGTGACGACGGCGTATAGCCGTTGTCGAGCGCGGCGGCATAGACGATCGGCTTGAACGAGGAGCCGGGCTGGCGCAGCGCCTGCGTCGCGCGGTTGAACTGGCTCTGGTCGTAGGAGAAGCCGCCAACCATCGCCAGCACGCGGCCGGTCCACGGGTCCTGCGCCACCAGCGCGCCGGAAATTTCCGGCACTTGATGCAGACGGAACTGGCCGTCCTTCTTGTCCAGCGGCTCGACATAGATGACGTCGCCAGGGTTGAGCACCTGCCCGACTTTGGTCGGCGCCTTGCCGGAAACCTTCGCCCACTTGACGCCGTCAAGCGGCAGAATGCCGATATCGCGGTCCTTGCCGACATAGCCGGCCGGATCGCGGCCGGGCTGCATGCCGATGCGCGCCGACTGGTCGTTGACTTCCAGCACCACCGACAGCCGCCACGGCGCGACGTCGCTGAGCGCCTTGACCTCGGCAAGCTTGACGCCCCAGTCGCCGGAAATGTCGATCTTGCTTACCGCACCGCGCCAGCCATGCGCCTCGTCGTATTTCACCAGCCCGTCGATCAGCGCCTTGCGCGCGATCAACTGCATGCGCGGATCGAGCGTCGTGCGCACCGACAGCCCGCCTTCGTACAGCTTCTTCTCGCCGTAGCGCTCATAGAGTTCGCGCCGCACTTCCTCGGTGAAATATTCGGCGGCGAAATTGTGCTGCTGGGCGACCTGCTTCTGCGTCACGCCGAGGCCGGTGCGCTTGGCATTCTCGGCGTCGGGGGCTTTGATGAAGCCCGATTCCGCCATGCGGTCGAGCACCCAGTTGCGCCGCTCAAGCGCGCGCTCGCGGAAACGGAACGGATGATAATTGTTCGGCGCCTTCGGCAGCGCGGCGAGATAGGCGACTTCGGGAATGGTCAGTTCGTTGACCGCCTTGTCGAAATACACCAGCGAGGCTGCGGCGATGCCGTAGGCGCCCAGGCCGAGATAGATTTCGTTCAGGTACAGTTCGAGGATCTTGTCCTTCGAATAAGTGCGCTCGATCTTGAGCGCCAGCAGCGCTTCCTTGATCTTGCGCGTGAACGAGACTTCGTTGGTCAGCAGGAAGTTCTTGGCGACCTGTTGCGTGATGGTCGAGGCGCCCTGCGGACGGCGGCTCGAGCCGAAATTCTGCGCATAGTTGACACCGGCGCGCGCAATGCCGGTGAAATCCAAACCGCCATGCTCGTAGAAGTTCTTATCCTCGGCGGCGAGATAGGCATTGATGACCAGCTTCGGCACCGCCTGGATCGGGACGTAGAGACGGCGCTCGCGGGCATATTCAGCCACCAGCGACCCGTCGCCGGCATGGACGCGCGTCATCACCGGCGGCTCGTAGTCCTGGAGCTGCGAGTAGTCCGGCAGGTCCTTGGAAAAATGCCACAGCAGTGCCGACACGCCCGCGACGCCGACCACGAACAGGATCGTGCCGGCCGCGAACAGGAAACCGAGGAAGCGCAGAATGAACTTCATGAACGAATAGTCCCGCTTCTTTCCCCGACTGGCCGGGATCCTTTCCCACGGCCCTTAGCGCAAAAACCGGCAAGTCTCTCTGGTCGCTTGGTTTTATGTTGAAACTGAGGCCGGTTTACCGTCATCAATTGCCCTTCCCGGCACTGCCGCGCGCCAGCCGCGGCGCAAAGAACGTGTCGACCGCCTGCGCCAGCGCGGTGGCGGTCTTGGCCTGCCACGCCGCCGAGGTCAAAAGCTTCAGGTCGTCCTTGGTCGACATGTAGCCAAGTTCGACCAGAACGGAAGGGACGTCGGGCGCCGTGAGCACTTTAAAACCAGCCGCCTTCATCGGGTTCTTGTGCAGCCGCGCCTTGGCCTTGAGTTCGCCGACCACGTAACGGGCAAACTGCGTCGAATAGGTTTTGGTTTCACGCTGCGCCAGATCGACGAGAATATTGGCGACGTCGTCGGGCTCCGCGGTCAAATCGACGCCGGCGATGGCGTCGGCCCGGTTCTCGGCCTCGGCGAGACGCGCCGCTTCGGCGTCGGAGGCATTTTCAGACAATGTGTAGACAGTGGCGCCTTCGGCCTGGCCTTCGCTCTTCGGGATGGCATCGGCATGGATCGACACGAACAGGGAGGCGCCCTGCGCCCGGCCGAACTTCACCCGCTCACTGAGCGCGATGAAGGTGTCGTCCGAGCGCGTCATCGCCACGCGGTATTTGCCGGTTTTCTCCAACATCTGCCGCAAGGTCTTGGCGAATTGCAGCACCACGTCCTTTTCCAGTTCGCCGGTCGCGGCTTTGGCGCCATTATCGATGCCCCCATGCCCCGGATCGAGCACGATCAGCGGCCGGCTGTCGGTGGAGGTCGGCGCCGGCGCTTCGCTGCGGCTGACATTGGCGCTGCGCGGCGCGCGCGTTTCCAGCGATATCGCGCGCTGGAAGCTGGTCTTGTCCGTCACCGACATGTCGATGACCAGCCGGGCCGGCTGGCCGCCTTCGGCGTCGAGCACGAAGGCCTTGTCGATGCGCACCGGCCCCTTGGTGTCGAGCACGATGCGCGAGCCGCCCTGCATGAGCAGACCGTCGCGGAACGCCGTGACCAGGCCGCGGCCCTGCTCGCCGGCCTTCTCGGGCAGCTTGAAGGCGACCTGCGGCAGGTCCACGACGACCCGGTAAGGGTTGGCGAGCGCGAAGGCGGCAACGTCGATCCTGGCGGTCAGGTCCATGATGAAGCGGGTCTGGGTGTCGGAGCCGCCGATCCGCACATCGGTGACGGCCGGCAGCCGGTCGATGGCGTCAGACAGGGCCTTTTGCGCCACCGCGCCGCGTTCGGCGGCAGTAGCTGGAAAAACGGCCAACGCCACGGCCAGCAGGACGCAGCCGGCAGCCATTTTGACGCTCTTGAAGGCGCGATCTGTCACCGAATCCGACCCTTTCGCGGGTGGTTTTACCCCATTAGCGGGTGCTTCGGTTAATGGAAGTTGAGGAAACCGCTTTTCCTGCTTCCGGTGCAGCATCCGGGTCACGGCTCGCGCCAGCGCGATCCCGTTAAGCGGCGGCTAAAACCGCCTTCTTGACCGACTGAGGCAGGGCAATCGCCCGGAAAAACGCCTTCGGATACAGGTAGTCTTCACCGGACTCGTCGACGATACGAAGAAAATCAAGCTTCTCCGCAGCGGCATCGCGGAGTGCGACATAGATTTTCCGCATCTCGAGCGATGCCGGATAACCCTCGTTATTGATGCAAATGACGAATTGTTTTGCCTGAGCTTTTGCCATGGTGCGTTTTCAAAGCAGATGCTTGATCTTGAGTTCTTTGCGGCCGATTCCAGTCGCCTCGTACCAGTGTACTTCAGCGAGGTGGATAGAACCATCCGCCAGCCTGACGCGGGCCAATCCCTTGCGTTTGCGCCAACGGCCTCGTCCGTAAACTTTGCGCAACCGCGACATCTCACGGATTCCAGACCCGGTCGCGAACGTCTCGACGCTCGAAATTTCGCCCAGGATCTGGAATTGCATCGACAAACTGTCCCAAGATCATGCGTACCCGTCAATGGCAGCGAAGGACGCGGGGTACAGCTAAAAAGCCACGTCACCCTTCCCCCACTCCCGCCACTCGCTCTCGCCCATCACGAAATACCGCGTCATGCGCGTGCCGTCCCAATGGTATTGCAGCGTCTGCGCCTGGATGACCGGCAGTTTCACCAAATCCGGATAGAACAGCGCGGCCGCCTGCCCCGCCGGCCAGCGCACGCTTGGATAGACGATGCCGTCGCTGCCGGCGGTTTTCAGCGACGCCGCGAGCGCTTGTCCCGGCCCCCAATCGTCCGGCGCGAGATACGCCTCGAAGCCGCCGCCGCGCAGATCATGCAAGGACCCGGCAATGCGGGCGCGCAGCTCGCGGTATTGCGCATCGCCTGCCGGCTCCGCCGTGCGCGCCATGAAGCGTTCGAAATGGAAAGCCGTCTCGGCCAAAGCCACCTCCATGCTGTCGCCGCCATACCAGACACCGAAACGGCCATCGGAAAACCGGCCCGGCCGCAAGGGAGACGCATGGGTGAAGGCTGCCATCACCAGGCTTGCGCCCGGCCCGCTGACGCGGCGCGCTGCCGGCACCAAAGTGAGATCGCCCACTTCGTCGCGCACGCGCGGATTGGTTTTGGCCTCGGCGCGGGCGATTAAGTCCCAGTCTGCCGGGTCGGCGATGTCCTCGAACAGCGACACCGGCGGATAGATGGTGCGGACAATGCGATGGCTGACCGGCCAGTCGATATCGGCCTGAGGCGGCGTTCGGCTCACCAGCCGCCGCGCTCGGCATCGAGATAGGCGCGCACGGCGCTGAGGTCGCTGGGCGCGCCCGCCACCATGCGATCGAGCGCCGACCCGGCGCCGAAAGCGGTGTTCGGCCTCGCCAGCCACGCGTAGCCGCGCGCCGGGTCGGTAAAGAGATGACGCAGCGCCTTGTGGATGCCCATCAGGTCGCCGAGCCGCCATATCGTGTCGGACGGCACCGTGCCGATTGCGCCGCGCTTCCACCGGTAGAATGTCGAGGCGCTCGGCTGTCCGAGCAGAACGCGCGCCTGCACGTCGTTCACCTGCCAGAGCCGAAACAGGTTGAACACGGCGCGCAACATCGCGGCGGCTTCTTCCTGGGTCACCGTTCCGCCCGCGGGGCGCTGTGTTGCCGATTGTGCCGTACCGATAGCGGCGTCGGACATGGGATTTCCTTGATCCGCTTTAGATGTCAATAGGCACAATATATACAACAGCATGTCATTTGACACAATAGCCGGGTGCGTAACGACAAAGAGGCCAATCCCCAAACCTTTCTTGCTATTGAGAGACTCCAGCCGTACATAGGACGTGCTGACGGTTTTAGTTCCGGTTGTGCCGCGTTCGGGCCCCCGGCCCGCCAGTCCAGGATCGGCCCCCCGAGGAGGCGGGCCGAACGGACGGCGAAGCGAGCCGAAACCCTTGTAAGGACACCCGGATCAGTGTCGGGCCACTCTGGCCCTGCGCGTTCTGACCGTTGGCGATGACTAAACCTCGGCGGCGCTGCTTTTGGCGCAGCCGCAGCGCTACGGGTCGCACCATTCATGCTGCCAAGTTCGCAGCAAAGGCAATTTAAGGTCCCACGCTTTCGCGAAGCTCTCGTGACTGCGCGTTTTTCTATGGGCCGGCCTGCCTTGGAATGGGCTTCCGATTCGCGTGAAAACGCGCCCCTTTCCCCTAAACCCCATCAGGCTACCTCCCTTTCGCGCCGCTTTGCGCCGTTAACCCCACGGGTTTTTTGGCGCGAGCACGTCGGCGGGTACGCCTCAGTGAGAAATTCCAATGGCCGACAAGATGCTGATCGACGCGACCCACCCGGAAGAGACACGGGTCGTGGTACTCCGCGGCAACCGGGTCGAAGAATTCGACTTCGAGTCCGCTAACCGCAAACAACTTCGCGGCAATATCTACCTCGCCAAGGTCACGCGCGTTGAGCCGTCGCTGCAGGCCGCCTTCGTCGATTACGGCGGTAACCGCCACGGCTTCCTCGCTTTCGCGGAAATCCACCCGGACTACTATCAAATCCCGGTCGCCGACCGGCAGGCACTCATCGTGCAGGAAGAACGCGACGCCCGCGCCGCCGACGCCGACGCCGACAACCGCGCCAGCCGCGGCGGTCGCAGCGGCGGCCGCAACCGCCATCGCCGGTCCGGCTCCGACCGCCCGCGCGATCCGGCCCGCTCCGAGGCGGTGGCAGCCGATGCCGCCGATACCGTCCCGAACGACCAGCCGCAGCAGGACATGACGCCTGGCGAAGGCGCGCTCGGCGGTCTGCCGGCTGACCAGCCGGAAGTCACAGCGCAGCCCTATTCGGACGAGACGCCGCAGATCGCTGCTCAGACCCAGCCTGAAACCCAGCCTGACGACCAAGAATCCGCGCACGAAACCGCGGCCGAAATCGCCGAGGCCGCCGCCCCGATCGCCACCGTCGATCCGGATGCCGCTGACGAAGCGCGCGAAGCCTATGAAGCCCCCGCCGGCGACATCGAGTTGCCGCCCGAGCATCTCGCCGAGGAAGCCGCCGCCCGCGCCAGAAGTCTTGCCGACGACGAGCACGACGCCGAAAACGGCGAAACCTCGCCCGCCATCGCGCCGAACGGCGACGATAATCACGACGACGAACACCACGAAGACGAGCATGTGGAATCCGTCGGCGGCGCCGACGCGCTCGAGGAAGCGCAGGAGCGCACTCCCCGCTTCCGCCGCAACTACAAGATTCAAGAGGTCATCAAGCGCCGCCAAGTGATGCTGGTGCAGGTCGTCAAGGAAGAACGCGGCTCCAAGGGAGCGGCGCTCACCACCTATCTCTCGCTCGCCGGCCGCTATTCGGTGCTGATGCCGAACACCGCGCGGGGCGGCGGCATTTCGCGCAAGATCACCTCGGGCGAAGACCGCTCGCGGCTCAAGGAAATCGCGCAGGAACTGGAAGTACCGGAAGGCATGGGCGTCATCCTGCGCACCGCAGGCGCCAGCCGCACCAAAACGGAAGTCAAGCGCGACTTTGAATATCTGCTGCGTCTGTGGGAGACCGTGCGCGATCTCACCCTCAAGTCGATGGCGCCGAAGCTTGTCTACGAGGAAGGCTCGCTGACCAAGCGGTCGATCCGCGATCTGTACTCCAAGGACATCGAGGAAATCATCGTCGCGGGCGAAGCCGGCTACAAGGAAGCGCGCGACTTCATGCGCATGCTGATGCCGAGCCACGCCAAGAACGTGAAGCTCTACAACGACGCGCAGCCTTTGTTCACGCGCTACGGCATCGAAACCCAGCTCGACGCCATGTTCCAGCCGACGGTGCAACTGCGCTCCGGCGGCTACATCGTCATCAACCAAACCGAAGCGTTGGTCGCGATCGACGTCAACTCCGGCAGAGCCACGCGCGAACACCATATCGAAGACACCGCGCTGAAAACCAATTGCGAAGCGGCCGACGAAGTCGCCCGCCAGCTACGCTTGCGCGATCTCGCCGGTCTCGTCGTCATCGACTTCATCGACATGGATGAAGGCCGCAACAACCGCATGGTCGAGCGGCGCATGAAAGATGCGTTGAAGCACGACCGCGCCCGCATTCAGGTCGGCCGTATCTCGCATTTCGGCCTGTTGGAAATGTCGCGTCAGCGCATCCGCACCTCGGTGCTGGAAAGCTCGACCGAAAAGTGCCCGACCTGCGGCGGCCTCGGCCATGTCCGCTCGGTCTCGTCGGTCGCGCTGCAACTGCTGCGCGCCATCGAGGACACGCTGAACAAGGGCGCAACCCATAACCTGATCGTGCGCACCCGCTCCGAAGTCGCGCTCTATGTGCTCAACCACAAGCGCGCTCATCTGCGCGCGCTGGAAGAGCGCTTCCACATCACCATCACCATCTCCGCCGACACCACCGTCAGCGCACAGGTCTCCTACATCGTCGAGCGCGGCGAACAGATGCACACCGCGGACGCCGCCAAGGCGATCGTGGCGGCGGCGCCGCCGATGCCGGTCCTGTTCGAGGAAGACGATTTCGTCGAACCCGAGCAAGAAGCCGAGGACGACGGCGAAGAAATGATGTCGGCGCCCTCCTCGATCGAAGTCGTCGAGAACGACAACGGCGATGAAGCCGAGGCGGGCGGCGACAGCGAAGGCGAAGGCGCCGACCGCGACGGCGGGCCGCGCCGGAAGCGCCGGCGTGGTCGCGGCCGTGGCCGTGGCGAAGGACGTGAAGGTTCGGGCCGCGAAGGTTCACCGCGCGAGGGTTCGCCGCGCGAACCGCGCGAAAGCGTCGCGCGCGCGGACAACACCGCCGAGCATGCGGTCGCGCATGAAGATCACGACGGTGGTTCGCCCGAGGAAGACGGCGGCGAACGCCCACAGCGCGCCGAAGGCGCGCAAGGTGTTCAAGGTGCTGTTGGCGCCGAAGGCGAAAACGGCGATGTCCGCCGCCGCCGACGCCGCGGACGCCGCGGCGGACGCCGCAATCGTCACCGCGACGGCGAGACGCCCGGCCAGGCGAATGGCAATGACCACGGTAACGGCAATGGCGGCAGTGAAGCCGGTTTTGCACCCGAGGGCGGCGAGCCGGCCTATGCCCCGCACAACGATCAAGACGATAGCCAGGATCATCCGGTGAGCGCACCGCTCTCCGCCGCACCAGCCGAGGAGCGTGTGCCTGCGCCAGAACCGGTACGCCCGGTTACGGAAACGCCGGCCGCGGCGCAGGAAGCACCACGCCGCCGTTCCACGATCCGTGAGCCGGCACCGTTCCTGGCCGCGGGCGCAGCCCCGGCGGCACCGGTTATCCTGCCGACGCCCGTGGTGGTATCGACCGCGGCCGACGAGCCCGCCCCGCCCAAGCGCGGGTGGTGGGGCAAACGGCTCCTCGGCGACAAATAGCCGGGCACGCATGACCGGCGTGTGGGCGCCCCAAAAGCGCCGCACGCCGGGTTCTTATCCGGTCTCATCTTAACCTTTGCCGCAGCCCGGCAATAAGGCGCGCGCGAAGCGTGTTAGACTTTTTCAAGAGATTCCAAAGGGAGCAACGCTCATGCGCTTGACACTTGCCCTCACCGGTCTGATGCCGCTCCTGCTGCTGGCTCAGCCGGCCGCCGCCGCGACCGCCGCGCAGAAAATGGAAATCTGCAAATACGGCGCCGACCACGACAATCTCGCCGGCGCAAAGCGCGCTGCCTTCATCAAGAAGTGCATGGCCAACGCCAATTACGAGCCGGCCGCGCGCAAAGAAGCGTTGAAGAAGAAGCCGGCCAGCGCGGCAAAGCCCGCCGCCGCCGCGCCGGCCGACGAACCAGAAGAGAAGCCGCAATAAGCGGCGTTACGCCGCCTTCGGTTTCGGCCGCTCCAGCGGCGTCACCGTGAAACTGCGAACTGGCCACGCCGCACCCACTTTCGCCATCGGCACGCACGATCGTATCGTAGCTCATCAAGCGGCTTGCGCCGCCGGCCCCTGGCCCTCCAGCCCCGTCATCATCGCTCCCGAACTGTTGGCGATCGCCGCCGCGCGCGCATGATGGCGCGCGACCGCGCGGTCTGCCCGGAAACGCCGATATAGCCGCGGCGCACCCGGAGCATGGTTGTCTTCTGCGGTTTGCTGAGCCGTTTGCGATGCTCGATCTAGGTAAGGCCCCCGGAAGAGCCCGCCGTCCGCCCCGGCCAAGGTGCGTCAAAGGGCGGCAAAGGCCCCTTTCAACATCGCCGGTCGATAAAATTTGAAGGGTATCCTTGAGGGTTTTCCCATTCGGGACCGCTAGGAAGACGCATGAAACGTTTCCATCGCATCAGACACGCCCTGCAGGACCGCACGTCGCGGCTGCGCCGCGATGTCATCTGCCTGACCCTGGCAACGGTCTGCCTGGCTGCGGGCTTCACCGCGCTCTACGGTTATATTTCAAGACCTGCGGCAGACCCGGCCGCCATCGCCGCGCGCGCGGCCGAAGAAGAGCGTATCGCAGCGTTGGCGCTTCAGGCACGCCGGACAGGGACAATCCTGTTCGTGACCTTCACCAAATATTGCGAGGAACATCGCTTCGATAACCAGACCGGTTACACGGTCGGCATCGAGTATGTGAATTGCGACGAACGGCTGGCGCGCGACAACGATGCCCTGCGCGAAATCGAAAAGACCAAGAACGTGAAAGGCATGCTCGCCAGCTTCAAAAAATAAGCGGCGGCCCTCGCCGCTCCTTTCAGTTCGCCGGCGGATTTGCAACCAATCGTGTCAGGATAGCGTGCGCGGCGGTCACGCGGGCGGCGTTCGGGTAGTTCTTGTTGGCCAGGATAACAATGCCGATCTTCTTGACCGGCACGAAGGCCACATAGGCTCCGAAGCCGTTGGTCGAACCCGTCTTGTTGACGAGGACGTCGGCTTGCGGCGGCAACGGCGGTTCGATCCGCGCCACGTCATTAGCCTTATAGGCCATGTTGTCCGAATTGCCGGCGACGAGGTCCGCCAGTTCGACCGGATAGCGGTACTGCTCCCAGATCAGATCCTGTGTCACCGGGCCGACTGTGTAGTAGCCCGTATGGGTGGCGTCGATCGCGCGCTGCAAATCCTTGCCGATCGGCAGCAGTCCCATGTTCGCCTCGATGAAGCGCAGCAGATCGTCGGCGGTCGTTCGGACGCCATAAGTCGGCGACGCCAGCACGCCCGGCGACATCCGGGCCGGTGCATCGGCCTTCGTGTAGCCTTGCGCGTAATGCGTTCGCTCGGTCGCCGGGACAATCAAGAAAGTGCGCTTGAGACCGGCCCCCGCGAACACCCGGCGCTGCATCGCCGTATCGAAGTCCTCGTTCAGGCTCTTTGCCGCGATCATGCCGAGCAGCCCGATGCCCGGATTGGCATAAGTGCGAACGGCCCCGGGCGCGTGGCGGGGATTCCAGTCGCGGAAATACCGCATCGCCTGCTCGTCGCTCTTGACGTCGCCGGGAAACTGCAAGGGCATGCCGCCGGTGGTGTGCGTGCCGAGATTCAGCAGGCTGACACGATCGAAAGCGCTGCCGCGCAGCACCGGCAGATATTTGCTGGCCATATCAGACAGCGACAGGCGACCATCGCCCTCGGCATAGGCGGCAAGCGTCGCCGTGAACGTCTTGCTCACCGAGCCGATCTCGAACAGCGTATCGCCCGTTACCGGTTGGCCGCTCGCCTTCAACATCACGCCGAAATTATAAACCGCGCGGCGCCCGCCGGCGACGATCCCCACCGCCATGCCGGGAATGCCATGGCTTTGCATCAGCGGCTGAATCGTCTGGGCGACAATGCTCCCGACGTCGGTTTCAGGGCTAGCCGCCTGCGCCAGCGGCGACAGCAGAGTGGCGACGCCCAGCGCCGCGCCGACAGCCCTGGAAAAATTCAGTCGCATCGATCGATCCTGGAGAAATGGCAGAATGCGGCCGGTTGAATTCCCAGCATTCCTATACCGCCTAAACGGATAATTAACGCCATCGTTTAATAGTTGTATCGCATGCCGGGATTCTTTTTCTTGAAACAATCGCAGCCGCGAAGCTCCGAAGCTTTGCCGGAAGCCCAATCCGTGGCGGCTATTCCGCCGGCCCCGGTTCTCGTCAGCAGTTCCGCCTCGATCCGCGAAACCATCGATCTTTTGGAACTCGATCTCAGCGCCATGATCCGCGACGTGGCGAAGGCGGCGGCTTCCGTCAGCAGCGGCACCAGCGCCTCGGCCGAGGCGCTCGCCGCCATCCAGGTCCGTACCGAGACCCTCGCCGCCCAGTCGCAAGACGCCAAGCGCGACGCCGATCAAGTCGCCGACGCGACCGTCGAACTGGCGCAATCCTCAAACGAAATCGACAAGCAGGTGCGCGCCGCGGGCGCCCTGACCGACGATGCCGGCGACGCAGCGCTCGCCGCCAACCGCAGCGTCGACGAATTGAAAGCGTCCTCCGCGGAAATCGGCCAGGTCGTCAACCTGATCGCCAATATCGCCCGCCAGACCAACCTTCTGGCGCTCAACGCCACCATCGAAGCCGCCCGCGCCGGCGCCGCCGGGCGCGGCTTTGCCGTCGTCGCCGCCGAAGTGAAGGCGCTGTCGGTGCAGACGCAGACCGCCACCGAGGAAATCAAGCGCAAGATCGGGATGCTGCAAAGCGCCGCGGCGATTTCGATTTCGGCGGTGCATCGCATCTCGGAAGCGACCAAGGCGGTGCGGCCGGTATTCTCCAGCATCGCCAACGCCATCGAGCATCAGGTCGAGACTACCGACGGCCTGTCCCGCAATGCCAGCGACAATTCGCGGTTCATCGGCGATGTGGCCGACGGCGTCACCGAAATCAAGAGGGCCGCCGCCGACGCGACCGCGCATGGCATGGCGGTCGACCATTTCGGCCAGGATGTCGGCCGCATGGCCGAACGGCTGAAGACCCGCGCCGTCATCTTCCTGCGCCTGAGCGAAATCGGCGACCGCCGTCAGCACGAACGGCTTCCCTGCGAACTTGATGTCGAGCTACAGGCCGACGGCGCGGCGCTGCGCGGGCAAACCGCCGATATTTCCGAAGGCGGCCTGTTGGTGCGCCTGCGCGAGGCGCGCACGCTGAAAGCCGGAACTATGCTTGACGCGCGGATCGCCGGCATCGGCAGCGGCCGCTTGCGGCTGGTCAATCAATCGGCGCTGGGTCTGCATCTCGCCTTTGACACACTCGACGACATCACCCGCGCGCGGTTCGAGCAGAAGCTCGCCTCGATCCGCGCCGACAACACCGAGTTCATCGACCGCGCCATCGCCGCCGCCAATCAGATCTCGCGCCAACTCGAGGACGCGGTCAGCGCCCGCCGGATCGCGCTCGATGACCTATTCGACAACAATTACGTGCCGATCCCGGATACTGATCCACGTCAATACACAACCCGCTTCCTTGCATTGACCGAAGCGCTGCTGCCGCAGGTCCAGGAACCGCTGCTGGCCAGCGACAAGCGCATGGTGTTCTGCGTGGCGGTCGACCGCAACGGCTACTTGCCGGTGCACAACACCATCTATTCCCGGCCGCAGCGGCCGGGCGAGCCGGTCTGGAACGCCGC
>JAUSBQ010000325.1 GCA_030651965.1 Pseudolabrys sp.
AAACGCAGGCCGAGAAGATCCCCGTCACCGTGCTCACCGGCTATCTGGGTGCCGGCAAGACGACGCTGCTCAACCGCATCCTCTCGCAGCCCCACGGCAAGAAATTCGCTGTCATCGTCAATGAGTTCGGCGAAATCGGCATCGACAATGAACTGGTCGTCAATGCCGACGAGGAAGTGTTCGAGATGAACAACGGCTGCATCTGCTGCACCGTGCGCGGCGACCTGGTGCGCATCATCGACGGGCTGATGCGGCGCAAGGGCAAGTTCGACGCCATCATCGTCGAGACGACCGGACTGGCCGATCCAGCTCCCGTCGCGCAGACCTTCTTCATGGACGAAAACGTCGGCGCCAGGACGCGTCTCGACGCGGTGGTGACGGTCGCCGACGCCAAATGGCTGAAAGACCGGCTCAAGGACGCACCCGAGGCCAAGAACCAGATCGCGTTTGCCGACGTCATCCTCCTCAACAAGACCGATCTGGTGACGCCCGGCGAACTGGACGAGGTCGAGGCTCGCATCCGCGCCATCAATCCCTATGCCCGTCTGCACCGCACCGAGCGCTCCAACATCGCGCTGGACGAGGTTCTCGGCCGCAATGCCTTCGATCTCGACCGCATTCTCGATATCGAGCCGCAATTCCTGACGGCAGACGACCATGACCACGATCATCACGATCATGGTCACGGTCACCATCATCATCACGGCAGCCTCAAGCACTATCATGATGAAGACATGCAATCGATCTCGCTGAATACATCCAAGCCTCTCGATGCCGACAAGTTCTTTCCGTGGGTGCAGGATCTGGTGCAGACCGAGGGCAAGGATATCTTACGCTCGAAGTGCATCCTGTCGATCAAGGACGACCCCGAGCGCATCGTCATTCAGGGCGTGCACATGATCCTAGACGGCGATCATCAGCGGAAATGGAAAGAGGGCGAGGAGCGCTCGAGCCGCATCGTCTTCATCGGCCGCCATCTGCCGGAAGAAAAAATCCGCAAGGGTTTCGAGAGCTGCATTGCTTAAAGCATTGGCGTTAGTCCTGTGACCGATCCCGCCCCGCTCCCCTCGCTCGCCGACCGTGCCCGCCTGGTTCAGGCGGAAGCCACCATCGTCGGCGTTCACTTTTTCCGCCAGACGCCGGTCTTCGTGCTCGGCGAGGAAGCGTTGCTGTTCGCCGCGCCCGAAGGCAAGAAGCTGGTCGCGATCCACGGCGGCGGCATTCTTGCCAACGCCGCCGATGGACTGCGCATCGTCACCGGCGGCGATGACGGCAAGCTCATCGCGACGAACCGCGAGGGTGCGCACGAAATTCTCGCCACCGACGAAAAGAAGCGCTGGATCGATCAGGTCGCGCTCGGTCCCGACGGCGCGGTTGCCTGGGCCGCCGGCAAGGTGGCGCATGTCCGCACCGGCAAAGGCGATCAGCGCGACCTCGACGTGCCGTCGACCGTCGCAGGTCTCGCGTTCTTTCCGAAGGGCTTTCGCCTCGCCATCGCGCATTACAACGGCGCGACGCTCTGGTTTCCCAATGCCGCCGGCGCCAAGCCGGACGTGCTGGAATGGAAGGGCTCGCATCTCGGCGTCACCGTCTCGCCGGACGGCAAGTTCCTGATCACCACGATGCAGGAGCAGACCTTGCACGGCTGGCGCATCGTCGACGCCAAGCACATGCGCATGTCGGGCTATTCGGCGCGGGTGCGCTCGCTGTCGTGGACGCATGACGGCAAGGCGTTGGCCACCTCCGGCTCCGAGCAGCTCATTCTCTGGCCGTTTGAAGGCAAGGACGGCCCGATGGGCAAGCAGCCGACCATGCTGGCGGCTTCGCCGGCGCGCTGCTCGGCGGTTGCCTGTCATCCGCGTCAGCCGGTCGCGGCGGCGGGCTTTGCCGACGGCTCGGTGCTGCTGGTGCGGCTCGACGATGGCGCCTTGATTCTGGCGCGCGAAGCCGACGGCGATCCGGTCAGCGCGCTTGGCTGGAGCGCCGAGGGCCAGGTGCTGGCCATGGGCACCGAGGGCGGCACCGGCAGTGTGTTGACGCTGTAGATCATTTCGAAAGCATCGCTCCATACTCCGTTCATTCCCGCGAAAGCGGGAATCCAGTTCTTTCTTTGTGTTGCTTAGTCTGGGTCCCCGCCTCCGCGGGGACGAACGGAAATTGGAGCATCCTCAAAAACAAAACGGGCGGCCCGCGGGCCGCCCGTTTGTTTATTTGCGAGAGAAGAACCTACCTCACCAGCACGTTCCTGAACTGCCACGGATCGGACGTGTCGATATCCTCCGGGAATAAGCCGGGCCGGCCGTCGAGGGGCGTCCAGTCGGTGTAGTAGCCCTTCACCGGGCCGAGGTAGGGAAGCTGGATTTCCAGCAGGCGATGGAAGTCCATCTCGTCGGCTTCGACGATGCCTGCGTTCGGGTTCTCGAGCGCCCAGACCATGCCGCCGATGATGGCGGACGTGACCTGCAAAGCGGTGGCGTTCTGGTAAGGCGCGAGCGCGCGCGTCTCCTCGATGGAAAGCTGCGAGCCGAACCAGTAGGCGTTCTTGCCGTGGCCGTAGAGCAGCACGCCGAGCTCGTCGATGCCGTCGACAATCTCGTCCTCTTCGAGGATGTGATGCTTTTCCTGCATTTTGCCGGTGCCGAACGTCTCGTGCAGCGAGAGCACCGCGTCATCCGCCGGGTGGTAGGCGTAGTGGCACGTCGGCCGGTACGTCACCTTGCCGGACGCATCGTATGCCGTGAAGTAGTCGGAGATCGAGATCGACTCATTGTGCGTGACCAGGAAGCCGTACTGCGCGCCGAGCGTCGGGCACCAGGTGTGCACGCGCGTGTTGGCGCCGGGCTGCATCAGGTAGATCGCCGCGCCGCAGCCGGTCTCGTGCGTATGCGCGTTCGCCGGCATCCATTTCTCGTGCGTGCCCCAGCCGAGCTCGGCCGGCTGCATGCCCTCGGACAGGAAGCCTTCCACCGACCAGGTATTGACGAACACGCCGGGCGACTTCGGCTTCTTCGCGCGCTGCGTGTCGCGCTCGGCGATGTGGATGCCTTTGATGCCGGCCTGCCGCATCAGGTCGGCCCATTCGGCTTTCGTCTTTGGCTGGGGGACATTGAGCTTCAGGTCGGCGGCGACATTCAGCAGCGCCTGCTTGGCGAAGAACGAGACCATGCCGGGGTTGGCGCCGCAGCAGGAGACGGCCGTCGTCGAGCCGGGCTTGCGTGCCTTCTTGGCGGCCAACGTCGTCTCGCGCAGCGCGTAGTTCGAGCGCGCTTCCGGTCCCTTCGAGGAATCGAAATAGAAGCCGAGCCACGGTTCGTTGACCGTGTCGATGTAGAGCGCGCCGATCTCGTTGCAGAATTCCATGATGTCGGTCGAGCCGGTGTCGACCGACAGGTTGACGCAGAAGCCCTGGCCGCCGCCTGCAGTGAGCAGCGGCTTGAGCACCTCGCGATAATTGTCCCTGGTCAGGCCCTGCTGGATGAAGCGCACGCCGTGCTTCTCGCATAGCGCCTTGCGGCCCTCGTCCTTGGGATCGAGCACGGTGATGCGCGACTTGTCGAAGTCGAAATGCCGCTCCAGCATTGGCAGCGTGCCTTTGCCGATGGAGCCGAAGCCGACCATGACAATGGGGCCGGTGATCTTCGCGTAGACGGGCCAATCGGACATTGCGGAAGCCTCCAGAATAAACTTGTGCGTATCGTTGGGTGATATCTGCGGGATGTGTCGAACGGAAGAGTGGACGCCGCGATTTGCGCGCGGCGTCCACGATATTCTGCCGGTTTTGCGGCTTTTTAACCGCTTCAGGCGGCGCGCGTCCGATTGCCCCGGACACGCGGCGAACCCGCCGCCGCTTCCCGCGCCACCAGCGCGGCGAGGTCGGGCATTGGCTCCAGCCGTCCGGTCGGCGCGATCATGCCGCGCGCGCCGGAAAGCGCGCCTGCGGTGAGTTCGCGGCCGAGCAGGCGATGACGTTCGAACGGCCCCGGCATCCACAGCGCGCCGGTCTTCTCGCCCGAGAAGCCGAAGCGGCTGTAGTATTCCGCGTCGCCGACCAGGATGACCGCGCCGAACCCAAGCTTGCGCGCCCCCTGGATCGCGCGGCGCACCATGGCGCCGCCGAGCCCGCGGCTGCGGCAATCTTCCGCCACCGCGACCGGGCCGAGCAGCAAGGCCTGCCGGCCATTGCCGACCGACACGTCCCACAGGCGCGCGGTGCCGATCACGCGGCGGCCTTCCGAGGCGATGAACGACAGGCCTTCGGCCGGCAGCCGGTCCTCGCGCAGCCGCTCCGACGACTTGCGATAGCGGGTTTCGCCGAAGGACTGGTCGAGCAGCGCTTCGCGCGCGTCGATGTCGGCAAGACGTTCGTGGCGGATCTGGATCATGGCCGTACTCCTTCCCCGCTTGAAACACGCGCGCGTGCGCGCGCATCCAAGCGCCGTCAAATCGAATGATGAGGAAAGGGGGAGGCGGAGAACCGCCTCCCTTAACCGTCAGACGGGCAGAACCGTCAGATGTACACCGATCGCGGAGCGATCAGATGTGGTAGGTCTTCAACGGCGGGAAGCCGTTGAACGCCACCGCCGAGTAGGTCGACGTATAGGCGCCGGTGCCTTCGATCAGCACCCGGTCCCCGATCTCCAGGCTGACCGGGAGCGGGTAGGGCTGCTTCTCGTACAGCACGTCGGCCGAGTCACAGGTCGGACCGGCCAACACACACGGCGCCATCGCATCGCCATCGCGCGTCGTCTTGATCGGGTACCGGATCGACTCGTCCATCGTCTCGGCCAGACCGCCGAACTTGCCGATGTCCAGGTAGACCCAGCGCACGTCGTCTTCCTCGCTCTTCTTCGAGACGAGGACGACTTCGCTTTCGATCACGCCGGCGTTGCCAACCATGCCGCGGCCCGGTTCGATGATCGTTTCCGGGATGCGGTTGCCGAAGTGCTTCCGAAGCGCCTTGAAGATGGCGTTGCCGTAGGTCTTCACCGTCGGCACGTTCTTCAGGTACTTGGTCGGAAAGCCGCCGCCCAGGTTGACCATCGACAGGTTCATGCCGCGCTCGCCGCATTCCTTGAACACCGACGCCGCCGAGGCGAGCGCACGGTCCCAGGCATGCTGGTTACGCTGCTGCGAACCGACATGGAACGACACGCCGTAGGGCTCGAGGCCCGCCTTGAGCGCGTGCTCCAGCACGTCGACCGCCATGCCCGGCTCGCAGCCGAACTTGCGCGACAGCGGCCACTCGGCGCCTGCGCAGTCCGAGAGGATGCGGCAGAACACCTTGGAACCGGGCGCCGCGCGGGCGACCTTGTCGACCTCGGCCTGGCAATCGACCGCGAAGAGGCGGATGCCGAGCGCGTAGGCGCGCGCGACGTCACGTTCCTTCTTGATCGTGTTGCCGAACGAGATGCGGTCAGGCGTGGCGCCAGCCGTCAACGCCATCTCGATCTCCTGGACCGAGGCGGTGTCGAAGCAGGAACCCAGCTTGGCGAGCAAGGCCAGCACTTCCGGCGACGGGTTTGCCTTCACGGCGTAGAACACGCGCGTGTCCGGCAACGCCTTCGCGAAGGTGTTGTAGTTCTCCTTGACGACGTCGAGGTCGACGACGAGCACCGGGCCCTCATCGACACCACGTTCGCGGCGGTCACGCAGAAATTCACGGATGCGCTCGGTCATCGAACACACTCCCAGCTCAAGGAACGGCTCTAGCCGTTCGATTTCGAGGTTTGAGGGCCCGCAGCCCGGTGCGCGATGGATACGCAGCCGTGCCTTGTGCTCTTAAACCGCAAATACTGCCTTGGCTTGGTGGGGAGACCCCGCCGCACTGCTGGCAAAGATGGACAAGCCTCGTCGGTGACCCGTCGCTGGCGGTGGAAGGCCAGCAGAGACCAAAGAAGCCCGCTCCGTCGTTGCTTTAAGTCGCGTCCCCTGCGGAGAGCAGAGTGCGCCGGTTTCGCCTCCGGCTGCCAATCAGAAGACTTGAGGCTACTTACTCTTCCCGTGGGAAGGAGCTCGCTTACCTCAGGCGGCTGGCGGGCCTCTTGTCCCGCTACCTACCGATTGACACACGACCACAGGCACGTGCGAAATTGGGCAAGACTGAAATAACACTGTTTTCGCGGAGTGCAAGAGAATTTCTTCTCCGCACCGCAAATCTTCCTTAACAAGTCAGGGAAATGTCGGGCGTGCGTCGTTCAGGCGCGCGCGGTGAACGGCTCGATGCGGTGAGCGTAGCGGATGAACTGCGCCATCACGACGACGCCGA
>JAUSBQ010000327.1 GCA_030651965.1 Pseudolabrys sp.
CCGGCGTCGTACTGCTGCCGTCGGGGCTGGCGGCGATCTCCACCGCCTTGCTCGCGGTCGCCGGCAGCGGCGACCACATCCTGATCACCGACAGCGTGTACCGGCCGACGCGCAATTTCTGCGAAGGCCTGTTCAATCGCATGGGCGTCGAGACCACCTATTACGACCCGCTGATCGGCGCCGATATCGCCAAGTTGTTCAAGCCCAATACCAAGGTCGTCTTCGTCGAGGCGCCGGGCTCGCAGAGCTTCGAGATGCAGGACATTCCGGCCATCGCCAAGGTCGCCCATGACAAAGGCGCGCTGGTGATGATGGACAATACCTGGGCGACGCCGCTCTACTTCAAGGCCTTCGACAAAGGCGTCGACCTGTCGATCCAGGCCGGCACCAAATATATCGGCGGCCATTCCGACATCATGTTCGGCTGCGTCTCGGCCAATGCCAAAGCCTATCCGGCGCTCAAGAACGCGCACGGGTTGATGGGACTGTGCGTCGGGCCCGACGACGTGTTCCTGGCGTTGCGGGGCCTGCGCACCATGGCGGTGCGGCTCAAGCAGCACCAGGAGGCGGGGCTCAAGGTCGCGCGCTGGCTCGAGGCGCGACCAGAAGTCGCACGCGTCATGCATCCCGGCCTGGAGAGCGATCCGGGCCACGCCATCTGGAAGCGCGACTTCACCGGCGCGTCCGGCCTGTTCAGCATCGTGCTCAAGCCGATGGAGGACAAGGCCGTCTATGCGTTCATGAACGCGCTGACTTTGTTCGGCATGGGCTTTTCGTGGGGCGGCTTTGAAAGCCTGGTCATCGTCTTCGACTGCAATGAGTATCGCACCGCGACCAAATGGGCGCCGGGCGGACCGACATTGCGCTTTCACATCGGGTTGGAAGACCCCGGCGATCTGATCGCCGATCTCGAAGGCGGCTTCAAGGCGATGGCGGCGGCGCGATAATTTAAGCCGCGGCGGCCCCGCCGCGCCGTTCGCGTTTGATGAAATACAGATTGCGCAGATACACGAAGACGCCGAAGCCCTGCCCGAGGATGAACACCGGATCCTTGATGTAGAGCGCGTAGCCGAACAGCAGCAGGCCGCCGCCGATCGAGAAGAACCAGAACGCCAGCGGGATGACGCTCTTGCCGGCACGCTCAGAAGCGATCCACTGCACCACGAAGCGCATGGTGAACAGCGCCTGCCCGCAATAGCCGAGCAGCACCACCCAGCTGAGTTTCACCAGAAACACATCGTGGATGTAATTGCCGACCGACTGCGATATATCGACTAACATAAGGTTCTTCCCTTAGTGGCGCGTGATCTTGTCCGAAAACCGGTTCCCACTTTTCGGGATCACGCGCTATTCCTCCGAGATTTCCGGTACGCGTTTCTTGCGGCGGATCAGCCACCACACGCCGGCCAGATCGAGAATGCCGACCCAGAGCCGGTCCCATAATCCGTAGTTCGACACGCCGGTGTGGCGCGAGCGGTCGACGACGTCGACGTAGCCAATCGTAAAGCCGTCGCGCTTCACCAGCGCCGGCAGAAAACGATGCAGGCCGTCGAAATACGGCAGGCCTAAGAACATGTCGCGGCGAAACGCCTTGAGCCCGCAGCCGGTGTCGCGGGTGCCGTCGCGCAGCACCGCGCCGCGCACCGCATTGGCGATGCGCGATTGCAATTTCTTGAAGCCGCCGGACTTGCGGCCGGTGCGCTGGCCGGCGACCAGACCCATCGTCGGCGCGCCCGCTTCCAGCGTGCGCAGCATCGCCGGAATGAAGGCCGGATCGTTCTGCCCGTCGCCGTCGATCGTCACCACGACGGCAGCGCGCGCCGCAGCAACGCCCGAGCGCACCGCCGACGACTGGCCGCAGGACTGCTTGTGGCGGACGCGGCGCAGATAAGGATGGAGCGCCATCAGCCGTTGCAGCTCGGCCTCGGTGCCGTCGGTCGAGCCGTCATTGACGTAGACGATCTCGAACCGCCACTGGCCTTCCAGCGCGGCGGCGATCTCGGCGACGAGCGGCGCGATATTGCCGGCCTCGTTGCGAACCGGAACGACGACGGCGACCGATGGATTGCTGTTGTTCATGGCTGCTCTTTATTAAGCCGGGAGCTCTAAGCCAAGAGCTCGCGGGCAACTGATTTGAGCCGGCGCGGCGACGGCCCCGGATACTGCACCAACTGCCCGTCGGCTTTAATCGAAAAGCCCAGTCTTTGCAGGGCAAACCAGCGTCGCACCAGCAGAACGCCGATCAGGCCGGTCAGCGCCCCCAGCGCGACGTCGGTCGGGTAATGCGCCGTAATCACGACGCGGCTGACCGCCATCAGCAGCGCATAGATCAGCAGCACCGTGCGCGCGCGCGGCCACAATGTGCCGAACGCCGCCAGCACCGCGAAGGCGGCGGTCGCATGCCCCGATGGCAGGCTGGCGTAAGACGGCGTCCAGAAAAACGGATCGAACAGATACGGATTGACCGAGCCGCCGACGCCCGGCCTGGCGCGGCCGATCATGTTCTTGACGATCGAGGCAAACAGCCCCGGCGCGCCGATGGCGACGAACAGGAAGCCGACCCGCACCATCGACGCCGCCAGCACCGCGCGCGACATCGCCGTTAGATTTTGCGGCAACGCCGCCAGCAGCAGAAACAGAATGCCGAGCGGCCACAGGAACCAGCCCGACTTGCCGAAATCGGTGATCCAGTCGAAAAACCGGATGACGTTATACGCCAGACGCCGCACAGCGTTGCTCGCCGCCGCGTCGATGAAGATCATGCCGACGACGACGAACGCCACGACAATCGCGGCCCCGATCGCCAGACGCTGCGGCTCGTCGAACCAGGGAAATCCGCGCCGCCACGGATGCGGTCCGTAGCCTTTGATCGGCTGCGTCAGCCGCTTCAGCGCATAAGCCACCGTCACGGCGCAGCGCCGCGCAGCCGCAACAAGGACGCCGCCCGCCCCGCTCCTGGTCTCATTCATGGCGCGGCCGTGCGAAACACCGCCATCGCAAACGTCTTGCCTTTGCTGATATTGAAACCGTCGATGCGCTGGCTGAGTGTGTAACGCAGGCCTAGCGAATCCGCGCGCTGCACGAAGCTGCGTTCGCTGCTCTTGTCGATCAGCGCGAAGCGGCACGACCCGCCATTGAGGAAATCGGCAGCGCCCGCGCCATCGGTGAACTTCGTGTCGGTGCCGGACAGGAAGACGAGGCTCGGCTCCTGATAGGCATAGGTCGTTGCCAGATGCGGACTGGCGCAGCCGCTGGCGCGGATGTGCTCGGCCACCATCGCGCTCGGAAACAGAGTCGGCAGCATCGGGAACGCCACCGCATAGACCGTGATGGCAATGAACACCGAGGCTGCCATGCCGCGCAGCAGCGCGCGCTCGGCGCCGTCGACCTCATAAAGCCACCAGGCGAACAGGCCGAAGATCATCGCCGCGGCGGCGAACGGCCAGGCGATCAGACCGAGATCGCGGCTCAGCATGAAGAACCCGACCGGCACCGCGATGGCGATGACAAGCGGAAACAGGAACCAGCCGACGGTGCCGCGCGTCAGCCAGCGCTTGTTGTACAGCCCGCCGCCTTCGACGATGCCGGCAATGAGAATGGCGATCGCCGGATAGAGCGGTAGCACATAATGCGGCAGCTTGGTCATCACCAGTTCGAACACGATCCAGGACGGAATGACCCAGGCGAGCAGAAAGCGCGCGCCCGGCTCCCGCCGCGCCTTCCAGATCGTCGGCGCGGCCAGGCCGGCAAGGATCGCGCCCGGCCAGAACGTCACCCAGAACAGCAGCAGATACAGCCCCGGCGGCGCGCCATGCGCCTCCTGCCCGCTGGTGATCTTGGACAGCATGTCGTCGCCGACCGCCTTCATGAAAAAGCTGTCGCCGGATTTGGCGACGATGGCGATGAACCACGGCGACACCAGCAGGAGCAGCCAGGCGAGACCGAGCATCGGGCGCAGTTGCGCGATCCAGCGCACTGAGCGGTCGGCGATCGACAGAGCCAGCGCGGTCAAGACGACGAACATCAGGATCAAGGGGCCTTTCAGCAGCACGCCGCCGGCCAGCGCCGTCCACATGATCGCCGGCGTCTGCCAGGCAATCGCGCGTTCGGGCGTGCGCCGGCAACTCATATAGATGCGCGCCATCGCGCCCATCGCCGCCACGCAGGTCAGCAGCAGCATGGCGTCGGTCTTGGCCAGCCGCGCCTCGACTCCGAGCAAGATCGAGCTTGCCATCATCAGCGCGGCGAGCAGCGCGGTGCGGCGCGCGACGAAGGCCAAGGCCGCCCAATAGGTCAACAGCACCGCGCCGATGGCGCCGATCAGCGACGGAATGCGATAGAGCCAGATCGTACTGCGCGCTTCCGGCATGCCGAGCGCCTCGCCGGCTTTCACCGCGACCGCCTGCATCCAGTAGATGCCGACCGGCTTCTTGTAGCGGACCTCATCCTGGAAGCGGATGTCGATATAGTCGCCGCTCTCGACCATCTGCTTGGTGGCCTGCGCAAAGCGCGCCTCGTCGCGGTCGACCGGCGGGATCTGGAAGAAACCCGGCAGGAAGGCGAGCAGGCAGAACGCCAGCAGCAGGATCACCGCCCGGCCATGCGAGGCGGCGGCGAAATCCAGCGCGGCGGCAAGGCCCCGTGTCGGAACCGGGGTTGGCTGCACGTCGTCGGTGGTCGTGGTCACGGGCGCGCGCTCATGCTTCGGGCAATAAAAAGGGGCGATATACGCACTAGCTCATAGGCGAAACCGCCCCGCCGGACCAAACGGGATTACGGGTTATGGATGAACTCGTTAGCCCGCGTTGCACAATAGGCACACCGCCCTGAGTCTGTCATTTCGGCGGGCGTCTATTGTAGCCGGACCAGCACGCTGTCGGCCGCGCCACGCGCGTCCATGACCGTCAGGCGGACAAAGCCCGGCCCGTCCGGTTGGAAAAACAGACTGCGGCGGCCACCGCTGGCTGGTAATGGGACACCATTGACCATCAACGTGAGCGGTCCGGTGCCGCCCGCGATCTTCACCGCCACCAGATCGGCCGCGCGACCGGCAGTCAGCTCCAGCCGCGCACCGTCGGGCGGAAACATGATGCGCGGCGGCTCGGCCGTGGCGCCGTCGGCCGTGCCGAAGCGCTGGAGCGGTGGCGGCAGCTTGGCGGTCGCGGCAAACAATGTCCCCTTCGGCGATGGCGGCAACGGGGACGGCGTGTGGCCCGCGCGGGCAAAGACGTCGTACAGGATCGGCGCGGCGCTGGTGCGCCCGACCAGACCTGGCACCGGCGAGCCATCCGGCCGCCCGATCCAGACGCCGACGGTCATGCGGCCATCGAAACCGACTGCCCAGGCGTCGCGGTAGCCGTAGGACGTGCCGGTCTTGAAGGCGATACGGCTATGCGGCGCGTTGTCCGGCGGCGGCGCGCCGATCAGAACATTGCCGATGTACCAGGCGGCGACTGGGTCGAGCAGCCGCAGCGGGCTCGCCGCGGTCTGTCCTTGCTTCTCGATCAAGGGCTGCGCCGCGCCGCCGCGCGCGAGCGCGGCATAGAGCATGGTCAGATCGTTGAGCGTGATGCCGACGCCGCCAAGGCCCATCGCCAGTCCAGGCGCCTCGCCTTTCGGCAACACAAGCCCCGCGCCGGCCTGCGTCAACCGCGCGCTCAGCCGGTTGACGCCGACCTTGCCGAGAACGGCAATGGCCGGCACGTTGAGCGACAATTGCAGCGCCTTGCGCACCGTCACCGTGCCCTGGAAGGTCAGATCGAAATTCTCGGGCGTGTAGCCGCCGTAGCGTGCCGGCCGATCCTCGATCAAGGTTTCCGGGTGGATGAGGCCGTCTTCAAATCCCAGTCCATAGATGAACGGCTTCAAGGTCGAGCCGGGCGAACGCAACGCCTGCGTCATGTCGACCTGACCGGCGCGGCGTTTATCGAAATAATCCGACGACGCGACGCGCGCGCGCACCTCGCCGCTTTCGTTGTCGACCGCGACGATGGCCACCGAAATCTCCGGGCCGAGCGCAATCGCCCGCTCGCGGGCCAGCGTCTCCAGTCTGGCCTGCAACGGCGCATCAATCGTCAGCCGATGAATGCGTATGTCCGGCTCCTGCGCAACGATGTGGTCGGCGGAATGCGGCGCGAATGTCGGCAACGGCTTGCGTCCATGCGGCACCGGCTCGGCCTTGGCCCGCGCGATTTCATCGGGCGGCACAATGCCGTGCGCCACCGCGCGATCGAGCACGCGGTCGCGCGCCGCTTGTGCGCGCGCGCTCTGCCGATCCGGCCGGCGGTATTCCGGCGATTGCGGCAGCGCCACCAGCAACGCGGCCTCGCCCAGCGACAGCCGTCGCGGCTCCTTGCCGAAATAGGCGAGCGAGGCGGCACGGATGCCTTCGAGATTGCCGCCATAAGGCGCCAACGTCAGATAGAGCCCGAGAATGTCCTGCTTGCTCAGCGCAGCTTCGAGCTGGAAGGCGCGCGTCACCTGCCGCAGCTTGGCGCCAAAGCTGCGATGCTCGCGCGGCTCCAAAAGACGCGCGACCTGCATCGACAAGGTGCTGCCGCCGGAGACGATGTGCCGTTCGCGGATCAACTGGATCGCGGCGCGACCCATCGCACGCGGGTCGACGCCGTGATGCGTATAGAAACGCCGGTCCTCATAGGCCAGCAGCAACTTGATGAAACGCGGATCGACGTCGTCGACGGTCGCCGGCAACCGCCAGCGGCCATCCTTGGTGGCGTAAGCACGCAGCAGCCTGCCCTCGCGGTCGAGCACGACATGCGAGGTCTCGAGATTGCGGCCGAGCGGCGCCGGCCCCAGTGACCAGACCCATCCCGCGCCAGCGGCGACAGCACATAGCGCCGCGACGCTCAAAGACGCGAGGATGAGACGGGCGCGTTTCATTTTGCGTTTATCTCGACAATGCCCGTTGCCGTGCGACCGAAGCGGTCGGGCCGGTACATGTCCTCGACCTTGGCCTGCGGCAGCGCGTAGCGGCCGGGCGACACCGCCCGCACCACATAGGCCACCGTGAACACCGGCGAGGAATCCGCCTTGCGCTCGAACGCGGCGCTGAAGCGGTCGTCGCGGAATTCGGCGTTCACCGGCGGCACGGCGTCGGCGATCCACGGCAGCGTGCCGGTCTCGCCCGACGACACCAGCCGCGGATTGTCGATCTCGAAACCGGCGGGCAGATAATCGGCGACGATGATGCGGCCGAACTGCGGTTGCGGTTCGGTCATTCTCAGCACCACCGCGAAGCGGTCGTTCTGCCTGGCCTTGGCCGGATCGGCGGCTTCGCCAGCGAGCGTGTAGAACTGGCGCTCGATCTTGAAGCCGCGCTCGGCGGCCGGCTCCGGCGTCAACGGCGCGCCCGACACCGACACCACCGTCTGCACCGTGCCGGCGCCGCTATTGGCGACACTCATCGGCTGCGCCAATTGATCGACGGAGACGTTGCGATAGTAAGCGCCCTGCCGCGCCTCGCCATTGACCGACAGCGAGATCGCATTGAGCTGCGCCGACAGAGACCGCGCCGCCAGCACCAGCCAGGCACTCTCCTGCGTCGAGTTATACGACGACAGCTTGCGGGCGCTGTCGATGCGCGCCACCGCCTGCGTGATCGTCGCCTGCGGCGCGCGGCCTTCCGAGGCGAGCGTCACCAGAGCCGCCGCGTCGCGCAAGGCCGAGCCGAAATCGGTGCGGCCGATCTCGAGCTTGGGCTCCGGCGGGATCGCATTGAGCGCGGCAAGATAGACCGTATCGGCGCGCGCCTTGTCGCCGAGCATCGACAACGCGGCGGCGACTTGCGCCTTGGCAATCGGCGTCGCCAGATCGTTGAGCTTGACGTCGGCGATGTAACGCAGATCGCCGACCGGCGCCGCGCCGTTGCGCGCCAGCACATAGAGCGCATAGGCCAGCTCCCGCCCGCCATCCTTGTTCGGCTCCGGCGCGGTGGCGACATAGTTGCGCAAGCGGTCGATGGCCAACTGGAACGCCACCGCCGGCACCTCGAACTTCTTTTCACGCGCGCGCGTCAGGAAGTCGGTGACATAGGCATCCAGCCACGGATCGTCGCCGCCGACCGACCACAGGCCGAACGCGCCATTGCTGCTTTGCCGCGCGGTCAGGCGCGCGATGGCGTCCTTGATGCGCGCGTCGATCTCGCCGTCGGGCGCCAGCCGCGCCTGCGACGCCAGTTCGTTGACGTAGAGCATCGCCACCGCGCGGCTGGTGATCTGCTCGGAACAGCCGAACGGATAGCGGTCGAGTTCGTTGAGCAAGGTGGCGACGTCGAGCGAGGTCGACAGGCCGACCGACAGGCCGACACGGCCGGTGCCCGGCACGAAATCGGCGAACAGGTCCTTGGACAATGTCAGCGTCTCGCCCGCCGCCAAGGCGCGCACGGTGCGACGGGTCAGCAGTTGCGTCGCCGGGCGCACGTCAAGCGCATAGCCGCGCGCCTGCGCAAATCCGTTCGGACCGTCGACGTTGATCGTCACCGTGCCGACGCCGGAACCTTGTGCCGTCACCGGCACCGACAGGCGTCCGCGCGCCTTGGCGGCGAGCGTCAACTTTTGCGGCCCCTCGCCGTCGCGCTTGACCGTGCCATCGGTCGCGACGGTGACGGTGTAGTCGCCCGCCGCGCCTTCGACATTGTCCAGCTCGATCTGCACCGCGCCGCGGTCGCCGGTACGCAGGAAGTGCGGCAATGTCGTTGTCAGCACAACGCTGTCGCGCACCACCACGTCGCCGGAGGCCTTGCCGACCTTGTCGCCGCTCCAGGCCACCGCCATGACACGGACACTGCCGGCAAAGGACGGAATATCGAACGAGATATTGGCCGTACCGTCGGCGCCGACCGTGACGATGCCCGAATAGAGCGAGAGCGGCGCCTGTGCCGGCGGCGAGCCGGACAGTTCGCCGCCGCCGATGTCGCCACCGGAGCGGACCGCGCCGCGCACGCCCTGCATGCCGTCGATCAATTGCCCGTACAGGTCGCGCACTTCCGCCGTCAGGCGGCGCTGGCCGAGATAATAGTCGTCCGGCGCCGGCGGCTTGTAATTGGTGAGATTGAGAATGCCGACGTCGACGGCGGCGACGACGACACGCGCCTCCTCGCCCGCCCTTAACCCGTTGATTTTGATCGGGATATTGAGCGCGCTATCCGGCTTCATCGTCGCCGGCAGCGTCATGTCGACGCTAAGCGTGCGCGCGGTTCGGTCGATGGAGAACCACTGCACACCGATGGCGCGGCCCGGCATGCGCTGCGCCGGCGCGTCGAGCGGACGGCGTAACGTAGCAACGAGATAGGCGCCGGTGCCCCAGTCCTTGCCGATAGGCAGCGCGATCTTGGCGGTGCCGGCCGCCACGTCCTGCGATTGGCTGGCGACCAACCGGTCGGTGAAGACGTTGAGCGTCAGGCGGCCGGCGGTCGTCGCCGTCACCGCGACGTTCATGCTGTCGCCGCCGGCGTAGCCGGGTTTGTCGAGCGCGACTTCCAGGAGGTCCGGCGTCTCGGCGCTCGACTCGGCATAGAAGCCGGCATCGAAGGTCAAAGCCGTCACCGCGCCATTGCCGCCTTCCGACACTTCGAGACGATAGCGGCCCCACTTCACCGGCAGCGACAGCCGCGCCGGTTTTCCGGCGGCGGCGTCAACGGTACCGTCGGCAACACGTTCGGTGCGCTTCACCGGCTCGAAATTCCACTGCCCGTTCTGGCGATACCACTGATACGTCGTCTCGATGCGCAGCAGTTCGTATTTCAAACTTTTGCGTTCGAGGGTCGCACCATTGGCGGCCGCCATCACCACGTCGAAGTCGGCATTGGCGCCGTCGGCCAAAGAGCGGCCGGAGAAAGCAGGCCGCACGCCGATCATCGGCGCGTCGGGTGCAATTGGCAGCGTCACCTTACGTTCGACAGCTCTCCCGCCGGATTCCGCCATGCTGATGGTAACCGTCGCTTCCAGCGGGCGCGACGTCACCGGCACATCGTCAAGCGCCACTGGGAACGTCGCCTTGCCGCTGGCGTCGGTCGCCGGCAGATCGGCGAGTTCCTGGCGCACGGCCGTCACTTCATCGTCGGCAAGACCGAAACTGTAACCGGCAAAGCCCGGGCGCTCCTTGGCCGCCGCGATGGTGATGGCGCCGCTCAATTCCAGACCGGAGCCCGGCGCGCCGTAAAGAAAGCGCCCATCGACGCTCATTTGCACGGGACCGCTGCGCGGCAATGTCTTCGCCGTCGTCGCCAGATCGAACTCGACGCGGTCGGGCACGTAGTCCTCGACCATGAACGTGGTCTCGCCGATCGCCGGGCGCTTCGGATCGGTGAAGGCGCGCACGCGCCAGGTCCCGGTCGAGGCGGTGGCGACGATCGGGACGGTCAGCGACCGGCCGCCAAGGCCCTGATCGGGCACGACGACGCGGCGATAGTCGACGCCATCGGGACGCTCGACCACCAGAGTCACCGGCACGCTCAGTACCGCGACGCCGCGCGCATCCCGCAGCAGCGCGGTGATCGCGACACTTTCGCCAGTGCGATAGACGCCGCGTTCGGTATAGACGAAGGCATCGTAGCCGGCAGGCGTCGCGCGCCCGGCGACGCCACGGTCGGACAGATCGAAGCCCGGCGACTTCAGGCTGAGAAACGCATAATCGGCCTTGCCACTCGCCACCACGGCGGCCGGCGACTGGCCGCCCTCGCCGCGCGTCAGTCCGGCGTCGAAATGGACGCGGCCATTGGCGTCGCTCGGTTTGACGGCCAGCACTTCATTGTTGCGCGCGATCAGCCGCACTTCGGTGCCGGGCAGAGCTTGCGCGCTCGCCAGCGAGTGCACGAAAACGTCGATGCCGTCTTGCCCCGAATAGGCGGTCAGGCCGAAATCGGAAACGATGAACCATTGCGTCGCCTGCGTGTCGTAGTCGTTGACGATCGCGTCCTTCGGCGCGGCGGTCATCGCATAGACGCCGGGTTGCAGATCGGTCAGAACGGAATCGACTGGAAACGCGGTGACGACTTCGGCGTTGAGCTTCTGCTCGACCGCAAGCTCGCCGCTCCACACCTTGCTGCCGCGCTCGGAAGCCAGTTGTTCGGCCTCGTTTTTGCTGAGGTTGCGCTGAAAATCATAGCCCAGCACGGTCTCGATCAGATTGCGGTCGCCGACGCGATAGACCGCGAGCGAGACCGCGCCGGTGTTGACGCTCAGCACCGGAATGCCGCGCTGGCCGGAGCGCGGCAGCACATAGGCCTTGCCGGAAAATCGGGCGAACGGCTTGCGGTCGCGCACGAAGATGGTGAACTCGGCGGTCTTGGCCAAAGTCTCGCGCACGGTCGACGGCAGCCCGGCGCGCAAAGTGATGGCGTAGCGTTCGCCGTGCTTGAGGCCTTCGACGCAGAGCTGCTTGTCATTGGCCGACACCGCCGGCCGATCCTGGCCGACAACTGCGACGAAAGGCGAGAAATCGGTGCGCTTGCCCGGCAGCGTTTCCGAGAACTGGAAGCAGGCGCGGGGCGACACCGCGTCGCTGTCGACGGTGTAATCCAGCATGCGGAAGCCGTGCTCGACGCGCAGCCGTTCATAGTCGCCGCGCGTCTGGGCGCTCTCGCGCAGATCGAGCGACAGCCGCAGCGTATCGAGCGCGGGCCGCCACATCCTGCGGCTGGCCATGGTATTGCCCAGCACGGCGAGGCTTTCGGCTTCCAACGGGCGGTCGCCGGCGCGGGTATAGGCGATATAGGCGGCGGTCGAGGCGCGGTCGAGCAGCAGCGCTTTTTCGCGGTCGTCGCGCGGACGGATCTGCAATATCGCGCGCGACAGCCGCAGCCAGGCCGCGGCATCGGCCGGCGCACTCGTCACCAACTGGCCGAGCACGGTCATGCCGGCGCGGTAGTCTTTCTTCAGGAACGCCGCGTCGGCATCGCGCCGCAATTGCGCGGCGGGCTTGATCACGTCGCCGGCGTCGCTCTTGATCTGCGCTTCCAGTTTGATCGCCGCCTCGTCCAGTTCGGCGTTCTGGTAGGCCTTATCGGCGGCCAGACTTTGAGAGGTGCTGCCGGGCCCGGCGGCCAGCGCCAGAAAAGCGACCATGACGCCGGCGAAACCAGCGCGCGCGAATTTGAGCATGGAAGATTCCTCCGGAATCGGCAGAGCGACTATCATTGCAGCGCCCGATGGTGTCGAGGCCAAGGCAGATTCATTGCGCCGGGGCGCCGCAAATTATTCGCTAGTGGTCCGATTCTAACATTCGCAT
>JAUSBQ010000329.1 GCA_030651965.1 Pseudolabrys sp.
TCAGCTCATCAATGCACTCGCCTCTTGCGGCCCCTGGACCATCGAGATCGTCGAGCGGCCGCAAGGCGTCAAAGGCTTCCAGCTTCTGCCGCGCCGCGGGGTGGTCGAACGCACCTTTGCCTGGCTCGGCAGGTGCCGTCGCCTGGCGAAGGATTTCGAGGGATCAGCGGCAACCGAAGCTGCATGGATACTCGTCGCTCATCTGAGGCTGCTGACAAGGCGCTTGGCAGCCCCTAAAACATTGGGCGCATTATGAGTCAGACTCTCAGGATGAGGCGGAGAGCTAGGCCGTCGGCGCCTCAGCCGCGGGCGCGGCTTCTTCCGGGTCCTTGAACACGGCTTCGATCTTGCTCTGTAAGGTCTGGGCGTTGAAGGGCTTGACGATGTAATTGGAAACGCCGGCCCGCTTGGCGGCGATGACGTTCTCGGTCTTCGATTCGGCCGTCACCATGATGAAGGGCGTTTCGGCAAGGCCGGGATCGCTGCGCACGTGCTTCAAGAGGTCGTAGCCGGTCATCGGCTCCATGTTCCAGTCCGAGATCACCAGACCGAATTTATGTTCGCGCATCTTGGCCAGGGCCGCCGAGCCGTCGCTGGCGTCGTGGATTTCGACGAAGCCCAGCTGCTTCAGCAGGTTGCGAATGATCCGGATCATCGTGTTGTAATCGTCCACGATCAAAACCGGCATCGAATGGTCGATGGCCATAATGCATCGCCCTTACTGGGCGCCCCTGAAATGTTGGCGGACTGTAGCGTCGGCGCTTGAATAACCCGTTAATTTGAAAGTTTGTTAACGGCGCGCTAACCCTATCCACCGGCAAAAGCGTGCAGTTGCCTTAATAGCGGGCAAATGCATAAACGGGCTCGCCGTGAACCGCTCCAACCGTCCACTTTGATCCGACATGAATGACCTGAACCCGCCGGTTAAGCGCTTTTCCGCAAATCCTTTCGCTATTGTCCGCGACGGCGATCCGGCCGCGCTTTACGGCGCGGTGGTGGCGATCGGCAATTTCGACGGTGTGCATCGTGGCCACCGCACGGTGATCGGCGCTGCGCTCAGCCGCGCCGCATCGCTTGGCCGCAAGGCGGCGGCTTTGACCTTTTCGCCGCATCCGCGCCGCTTCTTCCAGCCCGGCGTGCCGATGTTCTCGCTGTCGAGCGACCGCGACCGGCTGCGTCTGCTGGCGGCGACCGGGCTGGATGGCGCTTTTGTCATGCGGTTCGACGCGGAACTGGCCGCCACCTCGGCGCAGGATTTCATTGAGAAAATTCTGGTCGGACGTTTCGGCATCGCCGGGGCTGCGATCGGCTTCGATTTTCATTTCGGGCACAAGCGCGCCGGTTCGCCGGAATTTCTGGCGAGCGAGGGCAAGCGACTCGGCTTCGCGGTCGACATCGTGCCGCCGCTCGAGGACGAGGGCAGGCCGGTATCGTCCGGCGCGGTGCGCGCCGCCTTGAGCGAGGGCAAGGTGGTGGAAGCGGCCGAACTGCTCGGCGCGCCCTGGTTCGTCTCCGGCGAGGTGATCCACGGCGCCAAGCGCGGCCGCGAGCTCGGCTTCCCCACCGCCAATATCAGGCTCGACCCGTCCTGCGGCCTCAAGCATGGCGTCTATGCGGTGCGGATGGCGGTCGGCGGCCAGTGCCATGACGGCGTCGCCAGTTTCGGCATCAGGCCGATGTTCGATGCCGGCGCGCCGCTGCTGGAGGTGCACCTGTTCGACTATGCCGGCGATCTCTACGGGCAGTCGGTCGACGTCGCCATCATCGGCTGGATCAGGCCGGAGCAGAAATTCGCCTCGATCGACGATCTCAAGCGCGCAATGGACGCCGATGCCGCGCAGGCGCGCGACGCGCTGCGGCGGTCCGCCGGGGCGTTTCCGGTTCTGGCGGACGGCGAGGCCCTGTGTTGACGTTGTGTGGCTGGTATTGTATACACAATGACAACACAAGGCAGCCCGCATGGATACGACCGTTCCCGCACGTCCCCGGCGTTCCGCCTCGCGCGATGAGCGGGATGCCACGATTCACATTCGCGCCTCGACCAAGACCAAGGAGCTGATCGAAAGCGCCGCGGCGGCGGTCGGCAAGTCGCTCAGCGAGTTCACCCTCGACAGCGTGCGGCAGCGGGCAACGGACGTTCTGCTCGATCAAAGGCTGTTTGTGCTGGACCCCGACCAGTTCAGCCGATTCATGCAGGCGCTCGATAATCCGCCGCCAGCCGGACCCAAACTAAAGGCTCTGATGAAGCGGCGTCCGCTTTGGCAGAAGTAGTCAAGCCTGCCGGCGATGAGGCAGGCGGCGTTGCCGCGCCTGCGCCGCTGACGCCGGCCCATGATCTGAGCCAGTTCAGCAGCGGCAAGCCCGCGCTTGATGAATGGCTGCGCACGAGCGCGCTCGACAGCGAAGGCCGCACCGCGCGAACCTACGTCGTCTGCGAGGGCAACAAGGTCGTCGGCTATTACTGCATTTCGACAGGCAGCGTTGAGCGCCGCGCGATGCCGTCGAAGATGAAGCGCGCGCGCGGCCTGCCGAACCAGGTTCCGGTCGCCATCATCGGCCGGCTTGCGCGCGATCAAACCTTGATCGGAAAGGGCCTCGGCAAAGACCTGCTGCGGGACGCCCTGACGCGCATCCTGGCGGCGTCGCGGATCATCGGCCTGCGCGCCGTTCTGGTCCATGCCCTGGACGACGACGCGGTGAGGTTCTGGAAAGGCCAGGAATTCATCGAATGCCCCGTCGGCGCACGCACGTTTTATCTGCCGATCGAGACCATTACCGGCGCAATTTAGCCGGAACTAGCGCCTTTCCCATGCGGAATCCCCCTGCTACATAGCCCGCCCAAGGGACCCATAATGACCAAGCCAGAACGCGATTACTCCGAGACCCTGTTCCTGCCGCAGACGGAATTCCCGATGCGCGCCGGCCTGCCG
>JAUSBQ010000334.1 GCA_030651965.1 Pseudolabrys sp.
CGTTGCGCAAGAGATTGGCGACTCGACCCGTGGCTGGAAGCTTGCGTTCGGCACCTGCGCGGTCTGCCACCGCGTCCACAATGGCGAAGACTCCGGCAGCCGGCCGGCACCGGCCTTTAGCGACATCGCCAACGTCAGAGGCATGTCTGCCATGGCGCTAAACGTGGCGCTGCTGTCGTCGCATCGCTCGATGCCGAACATCATGCTCGATACCCAGGAACGCGCCGATATTATCGCCTTTATCCTGACCCTGAAAAACAATTGATTCGTTTTCATGGCTGCTCAGTCGCGGTCGGGCTGGCCCACGATAACAAGTGTAACGCGCGTTAGCCCTGAAAAACCCAGTTTCCGGGCTGTGGCAGGCATGAGGTCTATTATGCGGCCCCGAATAAATGGTCCCCGGTCATTTATCCGGACGATGACAGATTTCCCGTTTGCGCGGTTTGTCACCCGGACCTTCGTTCCGAACGGTATCGAACGGTGCGCCGCGGACGTGCCGCCAGGAAGCGCTTTTTCACCACTCGCGGTCATGCCGCCGGCATAGATCGATGCGATCCCCGATTCCGAAGTGGCGCCGCCAATCAAGCCCGTCAGCAAAAGACGAAGAGTGACAAGCGGTAGCGCTACGACGCTTTCATGTGGTCTTAGAAGTTCCAGACGAACCAGCGGCCTGGCTGTTGTATCGGTGACGATTGCGGCGACCTTGTCGCGCTGATCAGGTGCTTCCGAATGGCTTCCGGTTGAAGCCGGTTGGGCGGCGGCCACCGACAGCGCAAATTGAAGAATTGCGGCGCTGATAAGAAACCTTCGCATGAAAACTCCTTAACGCACGTGCGCCTCTCTCAGAATGAGAGCAATGACGTGACGTGCCGGAGCACAAAAGCAGGCGTCCATGCCGCGACCTTTATTGGGGCCGCTCCACTTTACTCTCGATTTCCGGCCTTTCCTGCAGAACCATTTTCAACAAGGATGGACGGACCTCAATTCGGTCACTGTATTCAATCAGGCCCATTCGGCGGAATTTGTTCATAAAAAAGCTGACGCGCGATCGTGTCGTTCCGACCAGCTCCGCCAGTTCCTCCTGGGTGATCTTCGCCAGCAGCGGTTCCGGCTCGCCTTCTTCGCCGAAATTCGCAAGAAGAAGCAGCGCCCGGGCCAACCGTTTCTCACTCGAATTGAACAACTGATTGACCAGATCCTCCTGAATATGACTGCTGCGATCCAGGAGGCGCGAGATAAAGAACTCGGCAAAATCCGGGTTGGCGCGGATCATTCTGTGGATCTCTGATCTCGTTATCCGTGTGATCGTGCATTCGGTTAGAGCGGTCGCCGTCGATGAACGGTGCGTTTCGCCGTTCGCGCAACCTTCTCCAAAAAACTCGTCGCCTTTCAGAAAGGCGACAATCGCTTCCTTGCCCTGCTCGGAAGTCACGGTGACCTTGAGCTTGCCGGTCTGAATGTAAAAAACAGAATCAGCAGGGTCGCCCTGCCGATAGATATCTTGATTTGCCGCGAATGTTACGACGGATCGTCCGCCGTTCGCTTTTGAGAAAAACGCCTGGGGGTTAAGCGGCACCTCTCGCTTCTTGGTCTCCATGGAGCGTTTCTCCTCCGGCATAAGTCCGATCGCGCTTGTCACTTTTTGCGCGGCCTTAGCGCATCCTTGACCGTGTCTTTAAGACCGCCGATGGCGTTCTGAACCTTGCCCTCGACCTTGTCGGCCTTGCCTTCCGCCTCCAGCTTGGAGTCGCCGGCCGCCTTGCCGGCCGCCTGCTTCACCGCGCCTTTGACTTGCTTCGCCGAGCCGACAACCCTGTCCTTGTCGATCATGTGATCCTCCAGTTCCAGTAAGAGCACGAGCGATAAGCCTCGCTGCAATTCTGGCTATTATTTCGCAACCGCGGCGATGCTGAATTGACCCACATCAACTATGTCGGGTGTTGGACGTTGTTTAATTCCTGCAATGGGTTTTGCCGGCGTAACTCAAGTTACGCGTGAGACTCCACGGGCAAAAGGCGGGAATCATGATTATTCATAAAGAGTTACCTGCGGCGCCGATTGCCGTTCCGCCGGCGCCTCATCGCCGGTTTCAACAACCGGCGGATTGCCCCGTCGTCCATTGTTCGGCGATCTCGCGTTATGAAAAAGAATTGGAAAAGCACAGGGCGACGGAAGACGAGCTTAGACAGTCTGTCCTGCGTGAAAGCGCGCTGCTCCGCCAGAAAGACGAACTGATCCAGCAGCAAAATGAGCTGAGCAGGGAAGCCGAACACAGGCTGTTGAATGGCCTGCAATTGATCACAAGCCTACTCTCAATCCAAAGCCGGGCGACTCAAAACGCCGAAGCGGCTGCGCTGTTGACTGCTGCGTCCAATCGCGTTGCGGCCATCGGGCGCGTCCATCGGCATTTGCATACGCTCGATCACGTCGAAAGCGTCGAGTTCAAACAATATCTGGAGAGCCTGTGCAGCGATCTCTCCGGCATGACGGCGAACGAGCCTGGGGAAACTCTCCTCACCGTCGAAGGGGTTGAACTTCGGATACCGACCACCATCGGCACGCCGCTCGCGCTTATCGCCAGCGAGCTGATTACCAATGCGATCAAGTATGCGAAGGGCAAGATTGCGGTCGGATTGCATACGGCTGGAAAAGGCTATGTTCTTTCAGTTTCAGATGACGGTCCGGGATTGCCGAAGGAGTTCGATCCGGCCGCTGCCCGCGGGCTTGGAATGAAACTCATTTCATCTCTCGTCAGGAAAATCGGCGGCCAGTTGGATTTTGCCCCGGGCATCGACGGCAAAGGCACGCGATTTGCGGTGCTGTTCTCTTGATCGCGCACGCCACCACACGCCGAATGGCCGTTCGCACCCTGCTCGGGTAGCGGCTCAACACTAAACGGACACCGAAACGGAGGTTGTTATGAAGGGCTTTGTGCAGGACATCGAGGATCTCGCTGTCAAGAACAGCGAATTTCGCCGTGTGCTCTACACGGCGAAACACTGCCAACTTGTCCTCATGGCGCTAAAGCCCAAGGAAGAGATCGGCGCCGAAGTCCACAAGCTCGATCAGTTCTTTCGCGTCGAGGAAGGAACCGGCGAGGCGATTCTCGATGGCGTCCGGACGGCGATCAAAGCGGGTTTCGCGATCGTCGTTCCGGCCGGCGCCAAACACAACATCATCAATACCGGCAATGTCCCGCTGAAACTCTACACGCTGTATGCGCCGCCGAACCATCGAGACGGCGTCGTGCACCATACCCGCGCCGACGCGGAAGCTGACGACGAGGAGTTCGACGGCAAAACGACGGAATAGAAAGCCGGCGAAGCCCCTCAATCAACGCGGGCACCGCCAATTGATCGCGGTGCAAATGGTTTGTCGAGGCACACCTAATGCGAGGATCCAGAATTCCCTTGTCCGGTGCCTTGCGCCTTCGCTTTTGCGTCGAAGTTTTCCTGTTTGGTCTGAGGCTGACTGCGTATTAAGCCAAGCCAGGACTGTACAACGCGAAGCCATGCCGCGCGGTCGCCGTCAGTTTCCGCATTGTTCGCGGAAGTCTGGGCATCGCCCGCCTGTTGGCGGTATTCATCGTTTGTTTCGGTCGTCCGGCGGGAGGTACTATCGGGCGGATCATCCAGCGCGGCCAACCTGGCCTCTTCATCGACAATCAAGCGCATGATCGTTTGCCGAGTCGCCTCGTCGTTTTCGTCGGCCAACTTGCGGCGGAAGTGCTCGATGTTGAGCCGGGCGATGATCGCACGTTGGTCCATGAACCTCCGCTCCTGCCTATCAAAGATGGAACTTGCCACAGACGCTCGCAACCATCAAGTCTCGGACTCCTGAACTTTCACGGGCTTAGCGGCGACTGTCCCCTGAAATCAATACCAATTCGCCGTTGATCTGCGTCAAAGTGTCCGCTACTGGACCAACCATAATTATCCATTATGACATGGATGCCCGTATCCAGCGCGCCGTTTGAGCGCGATCTCGAATTGGCCGTGATCGATCATTCGGGCACGCACGCGCTGGTGTTTCCATGCCATCGTATCCGTGGTGGCTGGATCGAAGCTCAGACCAAGCGGAAACTTGAGGTCGAGCCGACACACTGGCGCGAGTGGAAGGAAATGCCGCGCCTGTAAGCGACACGGAAATCCGAACGGGAGAGACCGCACCCACCGGCATATGCACGCGTTCGTCATCGATGACCTGCACCCGCGGTGGCCAAAGGCCGTCTGAGAATTAGTCACCCAACGCTGGATTTTTGCCATGATTTGCTGTGAAGTCTGGCTGATTCAGGCACGGCAGATTCGTCTAGCGCCCGTTAACTTTACGTTTGTTATTGGTTGCCCATGCAATTGTGGAGGCCCCTGATCATTGCTCGCATTGCCATTGGGCTGATCATGGCGGTTGCGCTGTCATTGGCGCCGCCAATGAATATCCTGGCTCATAGTCCGGCGATGCTGGCGCAAGCTGAAATTGAACGTCACGTAGCGTTGGTTGAGGCCGACCACCACCATGGCCATGCCCACGAAGATGGGGACGATCAGGAGCAGCGGTCCGGGCATTTGCATGGCCATAACGCCGCCGATCACTCCCATGATACCGCCGGCCGTATCGCTGACGACTGCACGCCAGCTGGCATTTCGATCGTTCGACAATTGGTAGCGACGCTCCAATCGAACATCGATCCTGATTATCCCTTTCGGCTCGAACGGCCACCACGATCCATGACGCAAGCGTGACCATACGCGCCCTCAGCGGCGCGCCAATCGCTCTTAAGACAGGATCAGTCCATGCATCCACCCTTACCCAAGGGCCGGGCCCCGCATTTTTTCGGCGGTCGTGCCCCACTCCTGCTCGTTCTTTTGTTCGCCTTCGCTTTGATTTCCGGACCGGCTTTCGCCCACGCCGTCGCCGCGGGCGACAAGGGCTATATCCAGGAAATCACCGGCGTCCACTTCATCCCGTTCATGTACCTCGGGGCGAAGCACATGATCACCGGCTACGACCATCTGCTGTTCCTGGCCGGCGTGATCTTTTTTCTCTATCGGATGGAGCATATCGCGATCTATGTGACGCTGTTCGCGATCGGCCATTCGACAACGATGATCGTCGGCGTCTACTACAACATCACGATGAGTTCCTACCTCGTCGACGCCATCATCGGCCTGTCGGTTGTCTACAAGGCGCTCGACAACATGGGCGCCTACCAGCGCTGGTTCGGCTTCCAGCCGAATACCAAGGCGGCAACGCTGATATTCGGCCTGTTCCACGGCTTCGGTCTCGCGACCAAAGTGCAGGAATATCAGATCGCACCCGACGGCCTGCTGACCAACCTGATCGCCTTCAATATCGGCGTTGAGATCGGGCAACTGCTTGCGCTCGGCGCGATCCTGATCGCCATCAGCTATTGGCGCCGAACCGGCAGTTTCTGGCGCCACGCCTACACCGCCAATGTCGCGATGATGTGCGCCGGTTTCATTCTGACCGGCATGCATCTCACCGGCTATTTCATCACTCCCGCCTGAGGACCAGACCCATGTACAATTCCGATATCCCCACTCGCGCCGAACTTCCCTCAACCACGCAACTGCTCAAGTCGACGGCGATCGCGCTTGTCGCCGCGGCCGTCATTCTCGTTACGATTGTTCTTCCGGCCGAATATGCCATCGACCCGACCGGCGTGGGACGGCTGCTCAAGCTCACGGAAATGGGCGAGATCAAGACCCAGCTCGCCGCGGAGGCCGAGGCTGACCGGATCAAGGATCAAGGCCAGCAACCCGCGACGGACAAGCGCTCGGGATCGTTCGGCACTGTACTCGCGCAGTTATTCATCAGTCCAGCGGCGGCCAGCGAACGGCCCGTCGTCATGGCGCAGGCTGCGGCAAGCCGCACCGACGAAACCGTCATCACGCTCAAGCCAACCGAAGGCACCGAGTACAAGATGGAACTGTCCAAAGGCGCGCAGGTGCAGTTCGCGTGGAGCGTCGAGGGCGGAACCGTCAACTACGATCTGCACGGCACGCCGAAGGGTGGTGGCAAGGAGCAGAGCTACAAGGCCGCACGCGGCGTCGCATCCGACAAGGGTGTGCTGACGGCAGGCTTTGACGGCACACATGGATGGTTCTTCCGCAATCGCGGCTCGGCCCCGGTAACGGTCAAGCTGACGACGACCGGCGCTTATAAGGAAATCAAGAAGGTCATGTGATCACGTAAGATTCGGCGCGCGGAGAAAGGTCCTCCGCGCGTCGGATACTCGATAGATGGAAACCACGTCGCCCCCGCCCGCATTTGTCAGATTTTCAGCGCTGAAACGCCAGGCTCGGCTCGCGCTGCCAGGTCGGCGCCGGATGATGGCGATAGCGCGCGATCTCCGCCTGCAAATTGTTGAGCGTCCGCTCGGCATCGACCGCCTGGGGCGACGGCGCCGCGATCACCAGCCGTTCGAGCGCAAAGCGATAGGACGCCGCACGATGCGTCACGCTGGCGCGCACCTGGGCGATGACGCGGGCATTCTCGTGGATACGGTTGAGCGTGTTCTTGCGGTCGAGTTCGCCGAGGCTGGTGACATAGGCCATGCTCTTGCGGCGCTTCTGGTCCATGTCGAGCACGCGGCCGGCGGTCTCGAAGAACTGCGGCAAGCGCGTGCTGTCGTTGCGGATGTCGTCGGTCAGTTGCGCGTAGTGCGCGGACGGCGAGCGGACACTCGTCTTCATCAGTTGAGTGGCATAGGCGGTGCGGTCGGCCGCCTCGCGCGGACTGGTGCGGATCAGCCCGAATTCGCGCGCGGCTTGACCGAATTTCTGCCGGTCGTAAGGCGGCTCGATCAGCGGAAACGCCAGATCGCGCAGCTGCCG
>JAUSBQ010000344.1 GCA_030651965.1 Pseudolabrys sp.
TCGGCAAAAGCGCAATGGCTTTAATGGCAGCGTCTTCTCGATTTACAAATTCCGCAGCATGCGAGTGCTCGAAGACGGCGCCCACATTCCACAGGCCACACGCGATGACCCGCGCGTGACACGTCTTGGACGCTGGCTTCGCCGCACCAGCATTGACGAATTGCCGCAGTTGTTCAACGTGCTGACTGGCGACATGTCGCTGGTGGGCCCACGTCCGCACGCCGTGGCGCACAACAACGAGTATCAGACCGTCGTTTCAAACTACGCCTTCCGCCATCATGTGAAGCCGGGCATTACCGGCTGGGCCCAGGTCAACGGACTGCGCGGGAAAACGCAGACTGTCGATCTCATGGCAAAACGCGTCGAATTCGATCTGTGGTACATCAACCACTGGAGCCTCTGGCTCGATCTGCGGATTATCATCAAGACCGCTTTGATGACCGCTCGCCAGCCCTCCGCCTATTAGGCATATCAATTACCCCGCAACACCCGGCGTCGGATGGCGTGCAAAAACCCTATTTTGCTCTATGATTAGGGATTCAAATTAGTCATATTCAGGTTGAACCGCAGTCCTAAGTAAACCTACGAGCGCCCCGTGAAATTCCCGACCAGGCTTATCCTCACCGGTTCCCTCCTCGCGCTCCTTGCCGCCGCGCAGTTTGTGGCGACAACGCCGGCTTCAGCAATCACTGTTGAGCTTGCCAACAAGTGCCGTGAGATGTCTCTCAAGGCTTTTCAGCCGCAACGGGCTGGGACCAAGGGCGGCAACGCAGGTGAAGCGCGGAAGTATTATAACGCCTGCGTTGCCAACAATGGCGTAGTGCCCGAGGACAAGCCGCAGAAGCCTGCGACGGCTCCTGCGCGCTGACCCGTCCGCAATCGGTCCAATCTCAGCCATGAACCTGGCCATATCGAATTTTGTAATGAGGAACGGCCAGTGACGGAGGATTGGAAAGATCGGGTCAGGCCTTACGCGGGTTGGGCTGCTTTGGTCCTCTTGGTGGCTGGGCTTTTCGGAAGTGTCGTCGCGGCGAACTTTGCGTTCCCCCTTGTCCTGTTGTTCGGATCGGCCGCGTTTGCTGTTTTTCGCTTCTGGCATGAACTGAAAACATTCGATTTCTGGGCGCTCGATGAATGGGCGCGTATGCGCTACGATGCCGCTGGTGTTCGCGACTGGCATGCACCGCACCATGCCGCGGAAATGTATTGCAGCCAGGTCGTGGTCAGGACGCGCAATGAAGCGGCCGCGGAAATGAACATCATTATGATGGAGCTGATCAGAGGCCGGGAAAAAGCCGGTGGCACTTCGATCAGCTTCGCGGATGCCAACTCGCGCTCATCCGACAGGACCGAACGAAACGAGAAATACGACGCGGCCCAGGTGCGCTACAATCAATGCAACACTGCGCTGGCGCGGGAGCTACTGACGTATCTGGTCCGTGGTGATTTGCTGGCGAAAGGACTGCCAACGAAAGAGGACGTCGCCCATTCGGAGCGCATTATCCCGACGTCACGCTGGCGCATCATGAATCTTGATATCGCGAAAGCAAAAGCAAACGGACTTGGCTGGCACTACACAGGGGTCGTTATCGGTGTGAAGCCGAAACCTCGCAAACCCGCCAAGCCCGCGGCCCCTCAAGCCAAGCCGGTGGACGCAACCGACAAGCCGGCCGTCAGAATCCCCCAGGCGCCCCGACCGGATCTGCCGCCGCGTCCGCCCAGACCGTAATCCTGAATTCGTGCCCGCAGGCGGAGCATTCGAAGACTCGAACCTCGGCGTCGACAGAGTTTTCGACTTGAATGGCGCGAGAAAAATGCATTTCTGCGCCGCACGGGCAATCTGGCGTCTCCAGCGAGCCAGAAACCAACAAACGCTCGAACTTGCTCATACCCCACCATCCTCAAATACTACTATGGCGCGAGTTTTAAATTGTGCAATGCGAAAAAGGGCCGATCCTTAACGGGTGGGTGTGCCCGGCACCGCCGCTCGCCAGACGACCGTCGCAAACCAACCTATGGTAGCGCCAATGAAAGTGCCGGCGATGACGTCTCCAAGGAAATGATAATTGGCACCCACAAGACCGGCCCCGACGCCGAGCCCGGCAATCAGGTAATAGACTTTGAAACGCGGATACCAAAGCCAAAGAACGGCGAGCACTGCGCAACTGGTGGCCATGTGTCCGGACGGAAAAGCGTTGAAGGCGCCACCGCCTTGCATAAAATGAAACCCGTAAACGCCGTCGCGAATGAACGATGGATTGGTACCTGTCCAGGATTCCGGCCAGGAGCGCCCGAACAGGAATTTCAATCTGTCCTTGGTGACCTCGGTAACGATGACGCTGACGCTGCAAACGAAACCAGCAGCCTGATAGTACGGTAGCGAACGCGTCATAAGCGCGCGCAATCCCAGAATAACAAAAGCAATAATCGCCGCCGGGATCAGGGGATTGGGAATATGCGTCAGCATCTCCCACCATCCGTTGGGAGAGCGCTGTGACGGCCGATGCGCCAAGAGCGCGATCGGACGATCGAGCCATTGATACGAAATAGCGACCATCACCACTGTAGCAAAAAGGCCGGAAAACCAGGCGAGTACGGCGCGCATGGGTGATAGCATTTCGATCAACAGGTTGGTGATACGACACCGTTAACGCTCAGGCGCAATTGGCCCGTCCGCAAAATGGCTGACGCCGAGATATTTAGCAGACCTGTGTCGCTTACGATTTTCAATCGGAAATATGGCTAACCCGGCAGCTATGAAATTCGTCAGCAGTTGTGCCGGACAACATCGGCGGCGGGAGATGCGATTTGATACAGGCGGCAATCGGCCCGATAAGCTGGGAAATTAAAGAGGACCGCCACGCCGCTTGGCATCGGCACGCCGGCGCTGGGAGATAAATTCGCGCACGGCATAGCCCGATGCAAAGCCAATAATCAGAAGGACGAGGACAATCCCAATGCCGGACATGACACGACGGACCCCTCAGGAAACAATCAAAGAAACGATTTCGTAGCCGAGGAATAAAACCCAAGCGGCAGTTAGAGCTAAGGCAAAAGCAATAAATGCCGGCGGCCATATCCGCCGAAACAACGGATCTGAAGCCTTCTCTGCGATCACCGACGCACTTGCGACGTTTAACTGCATGGCACGCTCCAAGCTTGTATTAGACTACCACTTCCCGCGAATAATGCATCCTGTCATCTATATTGCAATGCACCAATTGTCGTATGGTGAACAGGAACGCGCAGGGCTCGTTAGTTCAATTCGCTCCGGTAACTTATTGTATTTATGAAATCCGGTCGGGCGTGCCTCTGCGCCGCCGCCCACCCAAGGCTTTCCGCCGCCCGCAGCAGCGGGCCGCCCGGCGCGGCGCACCGACCCTCGCGCCCGCTAGCGCACGCGATTCCATGCGGTCGCAGATGCACTGCTCGAAACTCGTCCGACCCATGGCGGGCTCATCACCGCCTGGGTCGATGAGCAACATCCTGGCCGACCGCACTCGGTTCGCCAAACCGTCCGCCCGTCAGAACCAAGAATCCTGTCAACACAAGCGCCCGTCGGCTGGCTTATAGAGGATAATAGAGATATTTTCGTTCTGTGGGACTTACGCGCGGGGGCGCGTAGGGCAGACTTTTTCGCTGTCCGCCCGCAGCTATGGCTTTTGGGGGAAGTCATGTGGCGATCCATCGCGACGATCGGAATTCCTTTTATAACAGCGCGCTACTGTCCTGATCAGCCCGCCCTTCGCGTGCACATTTTTGGCGAGCGGGGGTCAATTCGTAAAGATTTCGTCCGCATCTTCCTCTGCGCACAGCTGATCGTGACAGCAGCGGCGCTTGCCGGCTGCGGAAGTCAGAATTTTTCCGACACCCGGCCGTCGCTCACGGCGGAAAATGCTCCGCGACATCGCGCCGTTTCGAAGTCAGTAAGGAAGCGGACGGCCAACCGCCAACTCCGGCAAACATTCGATGATGGCGGGACCAACGAAGCTGCGCCGGACCAGGCTAGCAATCCTAGTGCGGCCCTGATGCCGGACAAAGAAGAGACAACGGCTTCTATCCCACCGGTCTCTGCGATTAACTCTGCGCCGCCGGCCGATCCGCGAACGGTTCGTGCCATGAATTGTCGCGACCTCATGCTCAAGCAACATCCAACGGTTCGCTTCGGCGGCAACGGCACTGCGACCGCTCAGCGCGACTATTTTGATAGCTGCATGAGACGAGCCGGGAATAGCCAATAAGCAAGCAAAGCACTCGTGCCCTTCGGTGAGATTCGCCTTAGGCCAGTCGGTCGGCGCGAGGTGGCTCAATTGCATCAACGATGGAGAGGTCGTTGACGGTCCTTCGTCAGCGGCCAAAGCCGGCACGGCCGCGCAAGCATCCGCGTCAATTGGGATGCACATCACTTTTAGTCGCCTGGGAGACCCTGCGCTTTAACTGGCGCTTGCGAGCAGTGAGATCGGCAGCACCCCATGTCCCGCTCGGCGGCGTATCTGACATAAAGTGACCAGATTTAGTTTTGCCACCCCGCAAATGCACTACGCCTCAATGGTGCTGCGTTGCACCATTCTTTTGAGTGGGCAACTCGGGAATATGCTTTGCGACCGGTTGTTTACTAAACATAGTGGCTAGCTACAGGGGCGCATCAATGATTCTGACAGTGATCGCCGCGATATTCGGTTTGTCCGTCATCACGTTTCTGCTTGTCGCGCGCTCTGCACCACATCTCAACGAGGACGGCACTTTCGAAGCGGCCTCGCGACGAGCAGTTCCTAAACACCATATGTCATCGCGATAGGCGCGCAGCGGTGGCGGTCTTGGGAAGCTGCCGCCTGACCTGATGCATCGTCTCGCAGAGCGGTTTACGAAGCCAACCATCTCGACGTGTGCTCATGGTTGGTTACCTCGGCCGCCTTACTCGACAGATACGGACCGAGATTCAATTGAGGTTCGTGGGTCTTAATGAAAAAGCGGTCGTGCTAAATCTTCATGCAGCTATCTATCAGCTTTCGATTTTTGCCGGTCACAGCTAACGCAAATACGTTAGGTGACATCGCGCAGATCGCCTCTATCGTTGATCGCCTCTGTAATGTCATTAAACTCCGATTCGTACATGTCCGTATGGATTTAGGTCTTGTTCGATGCCCGCCGAACAGCGACGGGTAGCTCCCGACGGCCCTGTCCAGATATTCTTTCCAAATCCGCTCGTCGCAATGGTTTGCCGCCTGGAGCCTGACATGAACAAACCGATTTCTGCGGACCATGAGCAGGCGTGCGAATAAGCATCCGGCTACTCGGACGAATGCTTGGCGACACCATACGTGCACAGGAAGGCGCACCGTCTTCGATGTTGTTGAAAGCGTGCGCAGGATGTCGGTTCAGTTCAGGCGTAAGGAAGATGTCGGCGCGAGAAAAGCGCTGGAGGGCGCGCTGAATAACCTTTCGAGCGCGCAAACGGTAGAAGTTGTTCGCGCATTCAGTTTCTTTTCTCATCTCGCCAATATTGCTGAAGACCAGCACAATATCCGCCTAAACCTCGCGCGCGGTATCGGCCCACACCCCGGGACAATTGGTGGGGCGGCGCGGTGGACCAGTCATCACGGCGCTGCCCGGCTCACCAGATTTCGTTCGCGAATATCATGAGGCCCATGCATCAATCCGCAAGCCGAAAGCCGGCACGATGATGACGCTGATTGTGGAATTCAAAGGGTCGGCGGAATTCCAGAAGCTGGCGCCCTCTTCGATCCGCAGTTACATCTCTTACATTAAATTGATCGAGGATGAGTTTGGCGACCTTCCGCTCGCCGCCCTCGATGATCGACGTATCCGCGGAGAATTCAAAACCTGGCGAGATCGATTTGCGAATACACCTCGTAAGGCGGACTACGCATGGACCACGCTGGCGCGCATACTCTCGGTCGTCAAAGACCGTGGGCTGATCGGCGTCAATCCTTGCGAGGGCGGCGGGCGGCTCTATGCAGCCGACCGGACTGACAAACTGTGGCGAGATGTCGATGTCGCCACCGTCTTGAGTTCGGCCGGTTCTGAGCTCTCGCTGGCTTTGATGCCGGCCCTCTGGACTGGTCAACGTCAGGGCGACCTTCTCCAGCTGCCTTGGTCCGCTTACGACGGCCAGTCGATCCGGCTCCAACAATCAAAGACCGGCCGCCGACTCGTTATTCCCGCCGGCCAGCCTTTGAGGGCCCCGCTGGACAGGACTGACCGGCGGTGCCCCTTGCTGCTCACCACTCAGCGCGGAAAGCCATGGACCTAAGACGGCTTTAGAACGTCGTGGAGCAAGGCCTGCGCCCGTGCCGGTATCGAAGGCCTCACGTTCCACGATTTGCGCGGCTCGGCCGTCGTAAGGCTAGCCCTAGCCGACGCTACGGTGCCGCAGATTGCGACATTCACTGGCCACGGCCTGCGTGATGTAGAAGCCATCTTGGATGCCCACTACCTCGGGCGCGATGTGAAGCTGGCCGAGATTGCGATGCTGAAGCTCGAAGCGCGAACAAAACTGTAAACGGCGCTGTAAACCGAACACTATCTGTTCCGGAACCACCAGACTAAGTGCCTGAAATGATTGGTGGGCGCAGTAGGATTCGAACCTACGACCCGCTGATTAAGAGTCAGCTGCTCTACCAACTGAGCTATGCGCCCGGATTGCCTGTCGCGGGGAGGACCGCAAGGCGAAGGGTCCCTTAGCAAAGGGATTCCCGCCTGTCCAGCCGCCGGCGGGTGCGCAAAGCGCCCATACAGAGCGATGTTTCAGGCCAAAAAAACAAAGCCGCCGGGGAACACCCGGCGGCTTGTCGAGGCGGCGGCGAGGCGTCACGAAGTCCGCCTCACCTGCCCCACTACTCTTCGCCTCTCTTGGCGTCTTTCTTGGTGTCAGCGCTACTGTGCGCGCCCGGCAGGGCCGTCCGGACCCATCGGGCCACGTTCGCCGCCACGCGGACCACCGTGATGCTTGCCCGGGCCGCCGTGTTGGCGCCCGCGCATGCCGTGGCCGTCACGCCCACCGAGCTTGGCGAGGACCATCAGGCGGCTCTTCTGGCCGTCATCGAGGGTCTTGTAGAGCGGGCCCGCCGCATCGGCGAGTTTCTTGAGCGTCGCGCCCTGCTGCGTCATCGCATCGGCACGCGCACTCAGGCGCTCGATCGGATCGGAAGGCTTGTCGGCGCTGGCGCGCGCGGCAAAGCGCTCGGAACGCTGCTTGGCCATATCGCGCAACGCGGCTTCAACGGCCGGCCAGTTCTTCTCCTGCTCGGGCGTCAGCTTGAGGCCGGCGCGAATGGCGGCAATGCGGGCATCGCCATAGGCGGTGATGTCTTCCGCGCTCATCCGCGCATGCGGGCCGCGCTCGTGTCCGCGTCCGGGGCCTTGCGCATAAGCAAACGTGGTGCCGGCAATCGCCAGTGCGGTGGTACCGGCGAGAAGTGTCTTTAACAAAGTGCTTCGCTTGATCGTCGTCATGGATTCCTCCAAAGGCATTTCTGATGCCTTTGATAATGGAATGCCACGGCATTGGTTCAAGTTAAGGTTTGGACAGAGATTACGGCCATGCAATCTTCATTGACGTTTGTTCATCTACGCGCAGCGATTGGTCTCTTCTTGACGATTGTTAAGTATCATCGGCGTCAATACAGCATGCCGAGCGTGCGCATGTCAGCAGCCATGGCCCCGCCGCGACAGCACGGCGGTTGGTGATGACGGTGAGAATCCATCGCCCTCATGAGTGGCGGCCGGAGCCGGAGCGACACATCTTGAGGCCGCGGCCGCCAGGATCAACTGGTGTGTTGAACGAAAGTATGCGGTAAACGATACCAGGGCAACCGATCGGGTGTTATTGTACCCTAGGCGTTACCCTCCGTTGAGTTGCCGATTTTCGCGCCACCACAACAGAATAGCGCGAACGTCAATATTATAGTCAATCTACTATTATCATATTTATACGTACGATTGCCTTTGTATTCTATCCATATTACACTCGATACGTGAGAAAATACACACGGCCATCTGCGGATTTGCCGCTGCAGCCTGGCCGGCTGCGATCCTTCGACGCGCGGCCACACGAGTTTTCGGCTTTGTCTCGTCGAGATAGTCGGCAATGATGCTACCACGACTGATGGCGCGGCCGTCGCAAATGGCCGCGTCAAAAGAACAAAAGTGCGCACAACCGGAGGATAACCGAATGAAGATAAAATCACCCATCCATGCATTGGCGGCGTCGACCGCGGCTGTCGCCATCATGCTGGCCGTCGCCGCGCCTCAGCAGGCGGACGCGCAGGAACGCAAGTCGATCCGCTGGGCCACGTCCAGCGTCGATTCATATGGCTACAAGATCGCCGCGTCGATGGTCAAAATCGCCGAGGAAGCGCTCGGCGGCGAATACACCATCACCGTCAATCCCTACCCGTCCACGACTGGTGCCATGAAGGCGGCGATGGATGGCACCGGCGAGATCGGCTACACCGCCGACGTCGGCATGACGCAACTCTATGCCGGCGAAGGCGGCTTCAAAGGCTACACCCCGGCCAAGGGCAAGCTGGTCCACTCCTGGTATGCTTATCCGATGGAATCGTTCATGGCGGTCGCGGCCGACAAGGCCTCGCAATACAAGTGCCTGAAGGATCTCAGCGGCAAGCCGACCTTCTTCACCCCGGCCGGCTTCATGAACTGGCTCAACTTCCAGCGCATGTACAAGGCGCTCGGCTACGACTTCAAGCATGTCCAGATCGATCCCAAGACGCAATCCGATGCGCTCAAGGGCGGCACGATTGCCGGTTCGGTGGCCTACACGACGGCCGGCGCTTCGCTCGCGCCGTACTGGAAGGAGACCGAAGTACGTATGGACGTGGCGGTCATCAATCCCTGCCCGGACGAAGTGGCGAAGCTGAAGGCGGCCGGTCTGGCAATCAGCGATGTCTCCCCGAAGGTGTTCGGCAAGGATGTCGGCGTCAAGAGCATCCAGGGCGTGCCGATCCTGTTCGCCTACAACATGCGCGCCGACATGCCGGAAGACGTCGTCTACAAGCTGGTGAGCGCCTTCAGCAAGAACAGCGAAGCGCTGGCCAAGACCGAACCTGGCTTCGGCCCGATGGCGAAGGACTTCGTCGGCATGCAGGTGCAGGGCATCAATGCCAACCCGGACGTTCCGGTGCACCCCGGCCTGGCCAAGTTCCTGAAGGAACAGAAGGCCTGGAACGACAAGTGGAAAATCTCGACTAGCGGCAGCTGATCGATTTGGCAATGTAACGGGGCGGGAGCTTGCATCGAAAGCAGGCTCCCGCCCTTTGCTTTTCCAAACGTTTGAGCCAAGTCTTTGCCCGCCCGAGAGCGCGGTGTTAGAAGGCGTGACGACGCCACGGCATCGCAGAACTGCCGGGCACGATGGGGCGCGTTGACGTGGGGACGGTGCTATGACGAGCGAACAGATCAAGAGCCAACTCAGCCTGACCAACCTGATCCTGGTTTTCTCGCTGATTCAGTTTCTCTGGCTGGCCTGGTACTTCTACACCGGCTCGGGCGGACCGCAGGAATTGGTAGCGCGCGTCATGTCAGTCGCGCTGATCTTGCAGATCCTGTTTACCTACCGTCAGGACTATTTCTATAAGTTTCTGCCGCCGCGCGTGAACGACGTCATCGTCGTCTTTTATATCGCCATATGCTTCTACGCATTCTGGCACTTTCATACTGAGTTCGAAGAAATCGCGATCTATCGCCAGGGCTCCTACACACAGCAGGACTTCATCGTCGGCCTATTGGTGTTCCTGCTGGTGATGGAGCTGTCGCGGCTGGCGCACCCGGCGCTGTTCTGGATCAACGTGGTGCTGGTCGTCTACACGATGTATGGCTATCTCAGCCCGCTCGATTTCTTCTGGCATCCGGGAACGTCGTTCTACCGCATCGTCACATCCAGTACGGTCGAATTCTCCACTGGCATCTACGGCATCTACGGTCAGCTTGCGCTCACCTTGATCGCCGCGTTCCTGCTGCTGGCAGCCGCCGCGCAGGGCTTCGGCGCGCAAAGCGCCATGATCAACGTGATGCGGCGGCTCGCCGGCCGCTCGCGCCAGATGGTGCCGCAGACCGCCGTGCTCGGCTCGCTCTCGGTCGGCATGATCAGCGGCAGCGGCTCGGCCAATGCGGTGGTGGTCGGCAGCATCACCATCCCGCTGATGAAGCGCTATGGCGTGCCGGGCGCTTTTGCCGCAGCGGTGGAAACCGCGGCCTCGATGGGCGGACTGCTGATGCCGCCGCTGATGGGCGTCGGCGCCTTCCTGATGTCTGAATTCATGGGCGTGCCGTACTGGGACGTGGTGGCGCGCGGCTTTGCACTCGCCATCACCTATTACATCGCGCTCGCGCTGGCGGTTTATCTGCTATGCGTCCGCCTGCTGCCGAACGACGTCATCGTGGCGCCGCCGGTGGCGCCTTACGATCGGGCCAAAACCTCGATCTTCTTCGGCGCGGTGGCTTTTCTCATTTACCTGCTCGGCTATGCCGGCATGGGCGAATTGCTGGCCGCCATCTACACGGCTGGCGCCATGTTCGCCGTGCTGCTCGCCAACTTTCTCTACTTCAAATACGTGCTGAAGGACCCCGAAGTCGTCAAGCAGTCGCTGTTCGAGAACGTCCGGCTGTGCCTGGAAACGCACGCCGACATGACGTCCTACCTGACGCTGCTGCTGGCCACGCTCGGCATCATGATCGGCCTGTTCACGGTCACCGGCTTCATCAACCGGATGGGCGCGACCCTGCTGGACCTCGGTTCCTGGAACATCATGGCCATGATCGCCATGGCCTATCTGTTCGGCTGGCTGGTCGGCGCCGGCCTGCCGCCGACCGCGACCTACATCATCGGCGCGGTCGTCATCGTCGGACCGCTGCGCGAACTCGGCGTTAACCCCTGGGTCGCGCATTTCTTCGTGTTCCTGATCTCGGTCTGGGGCGAATTATCGCCGCCGACCTCGCTGACGGCAGCGGTGACCGCACGAATAGCCGAGGCATCGTTCATGCGGACGATGTGGGAAGCGCTGAAGATCTGTCTGCCGATCACCCTGATGACCTTCGGCATCTTCACCCGTTCGGACATGGTGGTGACGACCGGCTGGCCGCAGATCGCGGCGACGGCGCTGGTCCTGATCAGCGTATGCGGCATCTCGCTGGCGATGTTCGGGCGCTTCATGCAGCAGGCGGCCCTCGACATCCCCATTCGCCTCGCGCTCGCGGCGATGTCGCTGCTCGTGATGTTCCATCCGGACGCGTCCTGGGCCACTGCCGCTGCCGTCATCGTCGTGCCGGCAACGATCGTCGGCATCTGGCGGCACCGTCTGATCGCGACGCCGGAGGCGATGGCCGAATTCCGTGGCGACGAACCGCCGCCCACGATGGGCGATCCGAACCTGCTGAACGAGGCCAAGCGCGACTTCGGTTAAATCCCGGTCGTCCCGTCTCGCAACGAAAAAGCCGCGCCCAGCCGGGCGCGGCTTTAGCATTTCTGCGGCGGCGGATCAGCCGACGTCGGTCGAATGAATGCGGTTCTCCACGCCCGGCACCTTGCCGCGCTTGCTGGTCAGCTTGTTGAGCGCACCGAGATAGGCCTTCGCCGACGCCACCAAAGTATCCGGGTCGGCGCCCTTGGCGGTATAGGCGCGGCCGTTTTCCGACAGCCGCACCGACACCTCCGCCTGCGCGTCGGTGCCCTCGGTGACGGCATGGACCTGGTACAGTTCCAGCTTGCCCTCGTGCGGCACCAACGCCCGGATCGCGTTGAAGATGGCGTCGACCGGGCCGTTGCCGGTCGATTGCGTGGTGATGTGCTTGCCCTCGATGTCGAGGGTCAAAGTCGCGGATTGCGGGCCCATCGTGCCGGCGATGACGGTCAAGGAGATGATCTTGATGCGGTCATGCGCGGTGGCGATTTCCTCATCGACCAGCGCCTCGATGTCCTCGTCATAGATCTGCTTCTTCTTGTCGGCCAGCGCCTTGAACCGCACGAAAGCGTCTTCCAGCTGATTGGCCGCCAATTGGTAGCCGAGCTCTTCCAGCTTGTGCTCGAAAGCGTGGCGGCCGGAATGCTTGCCCATGACCAGCGAGGTCTGTTTCACGCCGACGGTTTCCGGCGTCATGATCTCGTAGGTCTGCGCGTTCTTCAGCATGCCGTCCTGATGGATGCCGCTCTCATGCGCGAAGGCATTCCGTCCGACGATCGCTTTGTTGTACTGCACCGGGAACGACGTCACAGCCGAGACCAGCTTTGAGGCGCGCGTCAGCATGCCATGCTTGATGCCGGTCCAGTACGGCATCACGTCATTGCGCACCTGCATCGCCATCACGACTTCTTCCAGCGCGGTATTGCCGGCGCGCTCGCCGATGCCGTTGATGGTGCATTCGATCTGACGGGCGCCGCCGGCGACGCCGGCCAGCGAGTTGGCCACCGCCATGCCGAGATCGTCATGGCAATGTACCGAGAACACCGCCTTGTCGGAATTCGGTACGCGCTCGCGCACCATCTTGAACAAAGCCATGTATTCCTCCGGCACCGTATAACCGACGGTGTCGGGGATGTTGATGGTGGTGGCGCCGGCCTTGATCGCGGCCTCGACGCAGCGGCACAGGAAATCGTGCTCGGTGCGGGTGCCGTCCTCGGCCGACCATTCGACGTCGTCGGTGTGGCTGCGCGCGCGGGTGACCTGACCGATCACCATTTCGTAGACTTCGTGCGGCTCCTTCTGCAGCTTCCACTTCATGTGGACCGGCGAGGTCGACAGGAAGGTGTGGATGCGGCGGCGCTTGGCCGGCTTGATCGCCTCGGCGCAGCGGTCGATGTCCTTCGGCGAGGCCCGCGACAGGCCGCAAATCACCGAATTCTTGGCGCGGCGCGCGATCTCGTTGACGGCGGCGAAGTCGCCTTCCGAGGCGATCGGAAAGCCGGCCTCGATGACGTCGACGCCCATATCGTCGAGCAGCTCGGCGACTTCGATTTTCTCTTCGTGCGTCATGGTGGCGCCCGGGCACTGCTCGCCGTCGCGCAAGGTGGTGTCGAAGATGATGACGCGGTCCTTATCGGACTGGGTCTGGGCGGTCATGGGATGTTCCTTCTCGTCGAATGCGCCGCTCGCGTTAGGGGCGCGCTTTTAAGGGTGCTGTCTCTTCAAGGTCCGTCTCCCCAGAGTGCCCAGGCGCGAAGCGCCCAGCCGGCCCTCAGGGGCGGATAAGGAGAAGGAGCGTGCCCAGAATGAGGGTCGCCACAGGCATGCCAACCGGGGCGGCCGTGTTGGCCGCCGGCTCGATCGCGCAGATGGACTGCCGCGTCGACATTGGCAAAAGCACCCTCGTTTCGACTGTCAGGATCGCCGACCAAGGTAAAGTCAGCGTTAAGTCCCAGCCGATGCCCTGCTTCTAGCGGATACCGGCGGCTGAAATCAAGCGCCGCGATAGGTCAGCAATGCTGTCCGGTCTACGGCGATCAGCCTTCCGCCTCCAGCGCCGTCCTGGCCAGTTGGAGTTTGGCCAGCGCCTTGCCTTCGACCTTCGGATAGGCGAGGTCCAGCCCTTCCATCGCCTGCGCCACCGCGGCGGCAACCACCAGCCGGGTGAACCATTTCTTGTCGGCCGGCACTACGTACCAAGGCGCCTCGTCGCGGCTGGTCTCGCGGATCAGGTCCTCATAGGCCGCCATGTATTCCGGCCAAAGCTTGCGCTCGGCGACGTCGCCCATGGAAAACTTCCAGCGCTTGGCGGGCTCATCGATGCGCTCGAGGAAGCGCTTGCGCTGCTCCTCAAGCGAGACATTCAAGAAGAATTTCAGCACCAAAGTGCCGTTACGCGCCAGATGGCGCTCGAAGCCGCGGATATCGTCGAAGCGGTGTTGCCAGATATTCTTGCCGCTCACCACCTCGGGCAGGCGCTGACGCGCGAGATACTCGGGATGGACGCGGACCGTCAGCACCTCTTCATAATGCGAACGGTTGAAGATGCCGATACGGCCGCGTTCCGGCAACGCCTTGGCGATCCGCCAGAGGAAATCGTGGTCGAGCTCCTCCTCGCTCGGCACCTTGAACGAATGCACCTGCACGCCTTGCGGATTGACGCCGCTCATGACGTACTTGATGACGCTGTCCTTGCCGGCGGCGTCCATCGCCTGAAAGATGATCAGCACCGACCATTTGTTGTGGGCATAGAGTTTCTCCTGCAACGCGGCGAGGCGCTCGACGCCCTCCTTGAGCATCGCCTTGGCGTCGTCCTTGTCGATCGACAGACCGCAACATTCGGCCGGATCGCAATCGGCCAGGCGGAACTTGCCCGGTTTGTCGATGCGAAATTGTTTGGCGATTTCTTCAAGTTTCATGGCAGGCCTCTCGGCGTCACTCGTGAGCGTGGGAAAACCGGTGTGTCAGGAACGCGGTGACGTAACCGCGCATCGCCGGGTCGAAATCGGCCGGCCCGCGCACGATGCGGATGTCGGCCAGCTCCGGCTGCGGCTCGCGCGCCAGATTGCCGAGAATGCGCGCGCGCAGAACATCGGCCGTCAACTCCGACCGCAATACCTTGACGGCGGCAATCAGCGACCCGTCCACGGCAAGCGTCCAACCCGGCTCGGGGCGGAGAAGCGCAGGATCGAGGCCGGTCTCCTCCCGCAACTCGCGCCGAATGCTGAAGTCGAAATCAACCGTCGTGCCGCCGATAACGTCGCTCGGATCGGGCGTGCCGCAGGGAAAATAAATCTGTCCGGCGTTAAAGGTGTGGCCCCCCATCACGCCGAGCAAAAAGGCGCCGTCCGCCGACTGGATCGCCGCCGCGCCGAAACAGTCGAGAACCCCAGCGTCCGGCCGCCCCCAGCGCTGCCAGGCGACAAAGGCGGCGTAATCGGCTTCCAGAAAAGTCCCGTGCATCACGCCGTCCGCGATGGCGAAGCGGTGCATCAGCAGGACGCGGCCGTTAAACAAAGCCGGCTTGGCGCGCCGCAGTTCGGCGAACAAGGCATCGATCTCGGCGCGGCGCGCTGCCGCGAAGTCCCAGGAGCCGGCGTCGAAACTCAGGTCGAGACGATCGACATGCCGCACGGCCGGCGTGGCGCTGTCGCTCATGCTTCGACGACCGTCACGAAACGTCTGCGCATCCTAAAGCACCCTTTCCGGCGCGGCCGGCCCGCCGAGGCGCTCTGCCTCGAACACGCGGCTTGGACTGACGATCTCGTCCTGCGCCGTCACAACCTGGATTTCGCTGGCGCCGGCTTCCGCGGTTCTTCGCAGCACGCCGAAGATGGCCGAACCGGCGCTCGCCAGGGCCTCGCCGATTTTGCCCTTGCGCAGATAATGCGCGAAGAACAATGCGGCGATGGCATCGCCCGCGCCGCTGGCGGTTATCGTCAGCTTTGGCGTGCGAAGGCGAAACCGGCCGGTTTCGTCCGATGCCAGCATGTCGAGCGCATCGTCCGGGGTTTCCGCCGTGTGCAGCGACGTTACCAGCACCGCGCGGGGCCCGAGATCGTGGATGGCCTGGACCGCGTCGCACGCCGCCGCAAGCGTCGCCGAGCCGCGGCCGGACAAATAGTCCAGCTCGAATTGGTTCGGCGTGACGATATCGGCCAGCGGCAGCGCCTTGTCCTTGATGAATTCGGGAATGCCCTTGCGCACGAAGACGCCCTTGCCGACATCGCCGATGACGGGATCGCAGCAATAACGCGCCGACGGATTGGCGCGCTTGACCGTCGCCACGCATTCGAGAATGGCCTCGGCCGTGTCGGCGCTGCCCATATAGCCCGACAGCACGCCGTCGCATTCACCCAGCACGCCACGCGCCGCGATGCCGGCGACCACATCGCGGATCAGCTTGGCCTCGAACACCTGGCCTTTGGCGTCGCCATAGCCGGTATGATTGGAGAACTGGACGGTATGCACCGGCCACACTTCCACGCCCATGCGCTGCAACGGAAACACCGCCGCCGAATTACCGACGTGGCCATAGGCGACATGCGACTGGATG
>JAUSBQ010000345.1 GCA_030651965.1 Pseudolabrys sp.
GAACAGTCCCATGGCAATCCTCATGTGGTTGATTGGGCGGAGCGCCATTCGCTCCTGCCTGGTCAATTCCTTCTGCTCATCCTTGTTCCGAATTTTGCAGGGTTCCGTCGGTTCGCTGAGAGGAGGTGTAATGGCGCAAAGATTAGTGGTTGCAGTCGGAGTTCCGGAGGGCTAAATGCGGAACGATAAAGCGAAGTGGATGTGAAGATGCGCGCGGAAACCCAGAATCTCGTCGATGAGATCAAGCAGTCGGTAGGGCTGCTGAGGAGGCATCTTTGACGTCGATACAGCCACCCAGCGCCTCGCCGAACTGAACAAGGCGGCCGAAGATCCCAACTTCTGGAACGACCAGTCGCGGGCCCAGCGCACCATGCGCGAGCGCGACGCGCTGGAGGATCAGCTCAAGGCCATCGGCCGCATCGAGCAGGACCTCGACGACCAGTTGACCATGATCGAGCTGGGCGAGGCCGAGAAGGACAACGCCACCGTCGGCGAGGCGGAAGGCGCGCTGAAAAATCTCAAGGCCGAAGTCGCGCGCCGCGAACTCGAAGCGCTGCTGTCCGGCGAAGCCGACGCCAATGACTGCTATCTCGAAGTCCACGCCGGCGCCGGCGGCACCGAGAGCCAGGACTGGGCCGGCATCCTGTTGCGCATGTATGTGCGCTGGGCGGAGAAGAAGGGCTACAAGGTCGACTGGCTGGAAGAGAGCGAAGGCGAGGGCGCCGGCATCAAATCGGCGACTGTGCAGATCAAGGGCCATAACGCTTACGGCTGGCTCAAGAGCGAGAACGGCGTCCACCGGCTGGTGCGCATTTCGCCGTTCGACGCCAATGCGCGGCGGCACACCTCGTTCGCCAGCGTCGTGGTGTTTCCGGTGGTCGACGACCGCATCAAGATCGAGATCAACGAGGCCGACGTCCGCACCGACGTGATGCGCTCCGGCGGCGCCGGCGGCCAGCACGTCAACAAGACCGAGTCGGCGGTGCGCCTGACGCATATTCCGACCAACACGGTGGTGAAGTGCCAGCAGGACCGTTCGCAGCATCGCAACCGCGCGATGGCCTGGGATATGCTGCGGGCCAAATTGTTCGAGGCCGAGATCAAGCGGCGCGAGGATAAGGCGGTGGCGGCGCAGGACGCCAAGACCGACATCGGCTGGGGTCACCAGATCCGCTCTTACGTCTTGCAGCCCTATCAGATGGTCAAGGATTTGCGCACCGGCGTGTCGACGTCGGATACATCCGCCGTGCTCGACGGCGACCTCGACCTGTTCATGCAGGCGGCCTTGGCGCAGAAGGCCTTCGGCGGCGGTCCTGAGAGCGTCGAGGACGTGGAGTAGGCTCGATCGCACCCCGCCAATCGCCGTAAACGCCAAATACGACGATGTTTCAATAATTTAGAAGAAGCAGAAAACCGTCCATTTCGTGACGGCCAGCACAGCCGTGCCACGCATGGCGGCCTAATTTCACCATCAAAGAGGACCTCCCGCATTTCGGTCGAGGTCGCAAACGCAAACAGGAGAGTGTCGTGTTCAAACTGACCAATGCGGTCATCGCCGCCGCTATCATCGCCGCCTTTATCACGTTGCTCACGAGTTCGAGCGATCGCCTCGATGCCAGTCCGGTGGCGGAGCAGGAGCAGGTGGCGATGAAAGCCTGCGCGCAGCAGCCCTGGCCCTATCTCAATTGCGTCGGCACGCCGTATGGCAATCCACGCATTCGGGTGATCAAGATCAACTGATCCGCTTCACCCTGGTCAGATATTCGAACCCAGAATGCCGCTGCCGAGTCTTAGTCCCGCGCGCAGGAATTTCTGCGGATCGACCGGCTTGTCGTTGATGCGCGTTTCATAGTGCAGATGCGGGCCGGTCGAGCGCCCGGTCGAACCGATGCGGCCGATGGTCTGGCCGATGGCGACGCGCTGGCCGACCTTCACTTCTATTTTCGACATATGGCCGAAGCGCGTCGATAGACCGTTGCCGTGGTCGATCTCGACCATGTTGCCGTAGCCGCCTTGCCAGCTAGCCGTGACGACCTCGCCAGTCGCTGTGGCGCGCACCGGATCGCCGGTGTCGCCGCGCAGGTCGATGCCCGAATGGATCGCCGGGCCTCTGAGGAAGGGATCCATACGCGAACCGAATGGCGAGCTCATATCCGCTGTGCCGACGACAGGCTTGCGCACCGGGATCGCCCCCAGTGTCTGCAGGTATCGGTTGGTCTGCGCGCGCGCGATGTTGATGCGATAGATCTGGCGCTCGAATGCGCCGTTGCCCTTCGGCACTTTCAGCGGGATGTAGGGGCCGCCGACGCCGGCCGCAGGCGGCATCTTGCCGACATTGACGCCGAGATCGGCGAGCACGCCGCCGATGCGCCGCGCTTTGGTGTCGGCCTGTTCTTCCATGTCGGTGAGCGTCGCGGTCTGGGTCTGGTCGATCCGGTCGAGCGACAGCGACACACGCGCGAGAATGCCGTCCATGTTGTTGGTGTTGCCGCCGCCGCCGCCGCCGGCAAGGCGCGTCGGGTTGACCTGAACTTCGCGGGACTGGAGTCTGGCCTCGCGGTCGGGCGGCGCTACGAAAATGACGGTGTCGCTGATCGGCGACGGCTTCGGTTTGCGGGTCTCGACCGGGGCGATGCGCGCCGGCTTGATCGAGCCGGTGGTCAGGACCTCGCCGGTGATCGCCGCGGTGCGCTGCTCGAGCGTCGCCTGGCGGCGCATCAGCGCCTGGAGCTTCTGGTCGAACTGTTCCTGATCCAGCATCTGCCGGCTGGTGATGCGGTCGACCTGCGCGCGCAATTCGGCGACGCGGTCCTCATAGGCGAACTGCATGTCGGCCTGCCGGCCGATCAGGCGGGTCAGGACGTCCTCACGGAAGGCGAAATAGGTGCCGGTGGCGATTGACCACACGCCCATGATGACCAGGGTGCCGACGACGATCCAGAACGCGACCGGACCGATGCGCACCTGGCGGCCGGCGTGAACCAAAGTGTAGTCGGTCAGCGAAGCCTTCGCGCCGTGCTTGCGGTTGAGGTGGCGCGAGACGTTCTCGGTCGACTGCGGACGGGCGGGTGCGGCGTGGCCGGGGTATTCGTAAGCAGACTGGGTATACGACATGAACGCTCCGCGCCGGCGCGGCCGTGACGGCTGCTTACCAGTGCGCCGATATCAAACCCATATGGTTAAAAAACCTGTAAGGCTGGCGTTGATGCGGGCGGATTCCATTGATGGAACAACGGTGAAGGGCGTGACTAAATGGCGCGCGCGGCTTCCAGTACCTCATCGGCATGGCCGGGTACCTTCACCTTCGGCCAGACCCGCACGATGCGCCCCCTACCATCGATCAGGAATGTCTTGCGGATGACGCCGATGAATTTCCGGCCATACATCGATTTCTCACCCCAAGCGCCATAGGCTTGCAGCATCGCTGTCGACTCGTCGGAGGCGAGACCGATCTTGAGCTTGTGCTTGGTCTTGAACTTGGCCTGCGCCGCGACCGGGTCGGCGGAGACGCCAAGGATATCGGTGCCGGCTTTTGCGAAAGCCGGGCGGGCGCCGGAGAAGGCGATGGCTTCTTTGGTACAGCCGGGCGTGTCGGCCCTCGGATAGAAATAGAGAACAAGATTGCGGCCTTTGAAATCCTTCAGCGACACCGTTGTTCTGTCGTCCAGCGTCAGTCGGAACGCCGGCGCCTTATCGCCTGTCGTTAAGCCCTCGGCCAGATCGCCGGCCTTTTTGTCTTTTCCACCCGCTGCCATACGCCTTCCTTTCGTCGCTTTCGACCGGTCAATGTCGGGCCATTGGATCGCCCAAGGTAGCGCCATTGCCACTTGCTTCGGGCGGAAGCAACCGGCTCCACCAATCCAGCCCCGGTCGCAGACCGGCGCGTGCCGAAACGGTCACCGGGGTGCATGATCGCCCCTGAGCCGCCGATTCCATCGACGGGCCCGCGCGCAGGAACGCGCGTCCAGGCACTCAAGTGAGGGTATGACGGAGAAGAGCCACCATCATGGGCATCCCGCCCACCACGCCGCGGCGGCATCGCATAAGCCCCATCGCGCGAAGGCTGTCCGCCGCCGCTGGATTGGGTTCCGCCGGCAACTGGTCCAGACGCTGAGGCGGCCGTTTCTGCGCCGGCTGTTCTGGGGCCTGACGGTGACGGCGGCCGTGCTGACGGTCGGGTCCCTGGCCTTGTGGTACCGGCTGTCCAGCGGCCCGATCGAACTCGATATCGCCACGCCCTGGCTGAAGGCTGCGATCGAGGAGAATTTCGGCGCGACCGACAAGGTCACCGTCGGCGGCACCCAGATCGAGCGCGACGAGACCGGCCACACCAAACTGCGCCTGCGCGATATCGTGGTGCGCGACGCCGACGGCACAGTGGTGGCGAGCGCGCCCAAAGCCGAAGTCGGGCTCTCGGGCCTGAACTTGCTTTTCGGCAAGGTGCGCGCGCAGAGCCTCGATCTGGTCGGCGCCGAAATGGCGGTGCGCATCGAGACCGATGGCCGGGTCACGGTCTTTGCCGGCGCCGACAAGGTTGAGACTTTGCGGCCCATCGCGACCGCGCCGGCGGCGCCGGTACCGCCTGCCGCCGGACCCGCAGCGGCGGCGGCGCCGGGCGCGCCGCCGCCGGCCTTCACCGATATCGCCGGCATCATGACCTGGCTCGACGGCATCAGCGCGACCGGCCTCGAGGGCCACGACCTGCGCGAACTCGGCCTGAAGAACGGCAACCTCAGCGTCGACGACCGCCGCAGCGGCAAGAAATGGACCTTCGACAACATCAACGCCAGCCTGACGCGGCCGGCGCAAGGCGGCGTCGTGTTCCGGCTCGAGTCGGTCAATCCGGAGCGCCCCTGGGTCCTCAGCGCGGCGATGCGGCCGTTGGACGACGGTATCCGCGCGATCGGTATCGAGGCTCGCAAGGTCTCGACCCGCGACATGCTGCTGGCGCTGCGCCTCGGCGAAGGCAGCGTCGACGTCAATCTGCCGGTGTCGGCCAGCATCCGCGCCGAAGTTCTGGCCGACGGTACGCCGCAGGTCGTGCAGGGCCAGCTTTATACCGATCCCGGCACGATCATCGACCACAGCGACGAAGGCTCGCGCATCGACATCGAGCGCGCCGATTTTCGCTTCAACTGGGATGCGCAGCGCCGCAGCCTGATCGTGCCGTTCCAGATTCATTCCGGCGTCAATCAGTTCACCATGCGCGCGATCGTCGAACCGCCGGCCGAACGCGAGACGGCGTGGCGGCTGACGATGGAGCGCGGCGATGCGGTGATCGATCCGGTTATTCTCGGCGCGGTCGCGTCGCAAGATCAGGAAGGCTTCGCGATCAATCGGGTGACCGTGCGCGCCCGCTTCGATCCGGAGCGCAAGCGTTTCGACCTGGAGCAGGGCGAGTTCAGCCGTATCGATACGCGGCCGGCCTACAATATCGGCGTTGCCATCACCGGCAGCCTGGATTATTCCGGCGCCGAGCCGCATCTGGCCTTCGGCGTCGCCGGCACGCGCATGCCGATGTCGGTGATGAAGCGGTTGTGGCCAGTCTTCGCCGCCGCCGATGTGCGCGAATGGGTGATGGGTCACATTACCGGCGGCACGGTCGAGCGCGTGGTGATCGCCGGCAATGCGCCGCTGCCGACCTTCAAGAATGACGGCCCACCGACGCCGGATGACGGACTGGCCATCGACATCGAAACCAGCGGCAGCACGGTGCGGCCGGTGGACAACCTGCCGGCGATCCGAGATGCCGACCTCAACGTCCGCATCACCGGCAGTTCCGCCACCGTCAATCTCGGTCGCGGCACCGTCGAAGTCGCCCCCGGCCGCAAGCTCAACATCGCCAGCGGCGTGTTCGAGGTGCCGGACACGCATCTCAAGCCGCCGCCGTCGCGGGCGACCTTCCGTATCGACGGCACGGTGCCGGTGGCCGCCGAACTGCTGGCCAGCGGCGCCTTGCGCGGCACGGTCGGGCTGGCGCTCGACCCGGCATCGAGCCGCGGCACGATCAGCGCGCAGGTGACGGTCGGCGTGCCGCTCGACAAGGACATGTCGGATAACGCGACGACCTATTCGGTCAATGCCGAGTTGACCAACTTCGCCGCCGACAAATTGTTTCTCGGCCAGAAGGTCGAGTCCCAGTCCCTCAAGGTCAACGCCTCCACCGATGGCTATCAGATCAAAGGCGACGTCAAGCTCAACGGCCTGCCGGCATCGATCGATGTGCGCCGGAAGAAGGGCGAAGTCAGCGCCGAATTGCGCTTGCAGGCCACGGTCGATGAGGCGGCGCGCCGCCGCCTCGGCATCGATTTCGGCGGCGCGGTGAGCGGTGCAATCCCGATCAGGCTCGCCGGGCTGGTCGGCGACTACGTCAAAGACGAACGCATGAATGTCGATGCCGACCTGACGCCGGCGAAGATCGACAACCTGCTGCCCGGCTGGGTGAAGCCGGCGGGCAAGCCCGCGCGTGCGACATTCACGTTGATGAAGAATGCCAAGCAGACCCGCTTTGACGATCTCAATGTCGAGGGCGGCGGCGCTGTGGTGAAGGGCTCGGTCGAACTCGATGCCAACAATAATCTGGTATCGGCGTCGTTCCCGGTGTTCAGCCTGTCGGACGGCGACAAGGTGTCGCTCAAGGCCGACCGCAGCGGCGAGGGCGTGATGCGCGTCGTGATGCGTGGCGACGTCTATGACGGCCGCACCTTCGTCAAGTCGTCGCTCGCCGGCGTCGACGAAAAGAACAAGGCGAAGCAGATCGATCTCGACCTCGACATCAAGATCGGCACGGTGGCGGGCCACAATGGCGAGACGCTGCGCGGCCTCGATCTTCGGCTGTCGCGCCGCGGCGGACGCATCCGCACATTCTCGCTGAATTCAAAGATCGGCCGCGACACGTCGTTCAATGGCGACATCCGGGTGCGGGCGCGCGACAATCATCAGGTATTGTTCCTCGAAACCGAGGACGCCGGCGCGCTGTTCCGCTTCACCGACACCTATCCGAAGATGTTCGGCGGCAGCATGTGGGTGGCGATGGACCCGCCGACCGAGAGTCAGGCGCCGCAGGTCGGCAGCATCACAATCCGCAATTTTCTCGTGCGCGGCGAGGCGGCGCTTGACCGCATCGCTTCCAGCGCCGGCGGCGCCGCCGG
>JAUSBQ010000346.1 GCA_030651965.1 Pseudolabrys sp.
CAGTGGCGCGCACCGCACCATCAAGGCGTCATGGCTGATCGGCGCCGATGGCGGCCGTAGCGCGGTGCGCAAGGGCCTCAACGTCGAGTTCGAAGGCTTCACCTGGCCGGAACTGTTCGTCGTGGTGAGCACGCCCTACGATTTCGCGCAGCACGGCTTCGCTCTGAATTGCTACATCGCCGACCCGGTCGAATGGGGCGCGCTGTTCAAGGTGCCGGATGACGGCCCGCCCGGACTGTGGCGTCTCGCTTACCCCGTCAACCCGGAAGAAAGCGAAGAGACGCTGCTGGCGCCGCAGCGCGTCGAGGAGGCGCTGCAAAGGCTGGTGCCGACCGGCAAGCCCTACGACATTCGCTACAAGAGCACCTACCGGGTGCATCAACGCGTCGTCTCCTCGTTCCGTTCGGGGCGCGTGCTGCTTGCCGGCGACGCCGCGCATCTCAACAATCCGCTCGGCGGCTTCGGCCTCAACAGCGGCATCCACGACGCCATCAACCTCTGCGACAAGCTCGCCCGTCATTGGCACGGCGAGCCTGAGGACCTGCTCGACCTCTATTCGCGCCAGCGCCGCGCCGCCACCATCGAGCAGGTGCAGGCGATGTCGATCCGCAACAAGCAGACCATGGAAGAACGCGATCCCGCCGTGCAGCGGGCGCGGCTTGCGGAACTGGTGGCCGTCGCCAACGATCCGGCGAAGTCGCGCGAGCATCTGCTCAACACGTCGATGATTTCCGGGCTCAAAAGGGCCAACGAAGTCAAATAAAGATCGGTGGAGAGGTGGGTGCAAGCGCGCCAGGAAGTCGCTAACCTCCCCCCATGTCCCTGACCCAGCCCATCGGCCTGTCCGAACCCGACGTGCCGTCCGAAAACGGCGGGCCGACCCCGACCCATGACGGCACCGGCAAGCTGTCTCCCATGCTGGAGCAGTACATCGAGATCAAGACCAACAATCCGGACTCGCTGCTGTTCTACCGGATGGGCGATTTCTACGAACTGTTCTTCGAGGACGCCGAAGTGGCCAGCCGCGCGCTCGGCATCGTGCTGACCAAGCGCGGCAAACACCAGGGTCAGGACATCCCGATGTGCGGGGTCCCGATCCACCGCTCCGACGAATATCTGCATCGCCTCATAGCGCTGGGCCATCGCGTCGCGGTCTGCGAGCAACTCGAAGACCCGGCCGAAGCCAAGAAGCGCGGCTACAAGAGCGTGGTGCGGCGCGACGTGGTGCGGCTGGTGACGCCCGGCACGCTGACCGAAGACACGCTGCTCGATGCCAAGCGCAACAATTATCTGCTCGCTGTCGCGCGCGCGCGGTTGTCCTCGGTCGAGAGCGAGGTGCGGTTTGGGCTGGCCTGGATCGATATTTCCACCGGCGAATTCCGCATCACCGAATGCGACCGCGTGTCGCTGTCGGCCGAGATCGCGCGGCTGGAGCCGAGCGAAATCCTGGTGTCCGACGCGCTTTATGCCGATGCCGAACTGGTGCCGCTATGGCGCGAACTGCCGGCGGTGACGCCGCTCACCCGCGACGTGTTCGACGGCGCCACCGCCGAGCGGCGGCTGACCTCGTTCTTCGCGGTCGCGACCAGCGAGGCTTTCGGCCTCCTGTCGCGGCTGGAGCTGACCGCCGCGGCGGCCTGCGTCACTTATGTCGAGCGCACCCAGATCGGCCAGCGTCCGCCATTGTCGCCGCCATTGCGCGAGGCGGCCTCCGCCACCATGGCCATCGATCAGGCGACGCGCGGCAATCTTGAGCTGATGCGCACTTTATCCGGCGAGCGGCGCGGTTCGCTGCTCGACTGCATCGACCGCACGGTGACCTCTGCCGGTTCGCGCCTGCTGGCGCAACGGCTGGCGGCGCCGCTGACCGATGTGAAGGCAATTGCGCAACGGCTCGATGCCGTCGCCTGTTTCGTCGACGATGTCGCCGCGCGCGCCGATACCCGCTCGCGGCTTGCCGCGGCGCCCGATCTGGCGCGCGCATTATCGCGCATCGCTTTGCAACGCGGCGGGCCGCGCGATCTTGCCGCCATCCGTGATGGCGTCATTGCGGCCAGCGATCTCGCCGCATCGCTCGGCAAACTGAAAGATATTCCTGCCGAGATTACCGAGGCGCTCGCGCTGTGCCGCAAGCCGGACGCGACGCTCGCCACTGAACTCGCCCGCGCGCTCGGCGACGAATTGCCGCTGATCAAGCGCGATGGCGGTTTCGTTCGCGAAGGCTATGACGCCACGCTCGACGAGACGCGCAGCCTGCGCGATGAATCGCGCCGCGTCGTCGCCGCCTTGCAGGCGCGCTACGCCGACGAGACCGGCGTCAAGGGCCTGAAGATTCGCCACAACAACGTGCTCGGCTATTTCGTCGAAGTCACCGCCCAGCACGCCGACAGACTGACCGCGCCGCCGCTCAACGCCACTTTCATCCATCGCCAGACGCTCGCCGGCCAGGTGCGCTTCACCTCGACCGAACTCGGCGAACTCGAAGCGAAAATCGCCAGCGCCGCCGACCGTTCGCTCGGACTGGAACTGGAGATTTTCGAGAAGCTTGCGAGCGCCGTGATCGCGCAAGGCGCGGCGATCAAGCAATGCGCCGAGGCGCTGGCCCGGCTCGACGCCGCCAGCGCATTGGGCACGCTCGCCACTGAGCGCAATTATGCCCGGCCCCTGGTCGACGACTCGCTCGCCTTCGCTATACAAGGCGGCCGTCATCCGGTGGTCGAACAGGCGCTGGCGCGCGACGGCACGCCCTTCGTCGCCAATGACAGCGACCTTTCCCCTCCCCCGGAGATGGACGCCGGCCGCATCTGGCTGATCACCGGCCCCAACATGGCCGGCAAATCGACCTTCCTGCGGCAGAACGCGCTGATCGCGATTCTTGCGCAGATGGGCTCCTTCGTGCCGGCGAAGTCGGCGCATGTCGGCGTGGTCGACCGGCTGTTCTCGCGCGTCGGCGCCGCCGACGATCTCGCGCGCGGACGCTCTACCTTCATGGTCGAGATGGTGGAAACCGCCGCGATCCTCAATCAGGCCGGCCCCCGCGCGCTGGTCATCCTGGATGAAATCGGCCGCGGCACCGCGACCTTCGATGGCCTGTCGATTGCCTGGGCCACGGTCGAGCATCTGCACGACATCAACAAATGCCGCGCATTGTTCGCCACGCATTTCCACGAACTCACCGCGCTGTCGGCGCGGCTCAACCGGCTGCACAATGTGACGGTCAAGGTGAAGGAGTGGAAGGGCGACGTGGTGTTCCTGCATGAAGTCGCGCCCGGCGCCGCAGACCGCTCCTACGGCATTCAGGTGGCCAAGCTTGCCGGATTGCCGGGAAGCGTGATCGAGCGCGCCCGTCTGGTGCTGGCCAAGCTGGAGCAGGAAGATCGCGCCGCGCCCAAAGGCTTCGAAGACCTGCCGCTGTTCGCCGCGCCCTACAAGGCGCAGCTCCCGCAAGCCGCGGCCGACGATCAGGTAATCGCCGCCATCGCCGCGCTCAATCCCGATGAAATGTCGCCGCGAGAAGCGATAGAGGCGATCTATACGCTGAAGGCGAAGCTGCGCGAGACCGAGAAGAAATAGCGCCGGAAGCCGTCGAGCAAAGGCCGTTCAATTTGCCTTTTGCAGGAATCCTGGCAGCAATTCCAGTTTCGGCAGCGGCACCGCCGGCCTGGGTGTCTCGTATTTGACTTCACGATTGACCGGAATCTCGGCGAACGGCAGCCGGTTGATCTTGACCTTGCTCGCCCAGGCGTCGAACGAACGCCAATCAACCTTCTTGCTCGCCAAGGCGGCTTCGTAGCCCTGCCACCATTCCATATACATGCCGCCGATATAGGCGTGCGAAACCAGAATCAGATCGGAAAGCCCGCTCGCCAGCACATTGTCGACAACCGTGCCGAAGTCCGCCCCCGTCGAACCGCGCGCCCACAGACTGTAATCGCACAGCGAGCCGGAACCCATCTCGGCAAAGGGAACATTGGAGACCGATATGATCT
>JAUSBQ010000366.1 GCA_030651965.1 Pseudolabrys sp.
GTAGCGCGGGCGGTCCCGCCGATAGTATGCGCGAGTGGTCCCAGTCCAGGCCATCGTGATCTCCCTCGAATCTTTGCAAATCCGATGGAATCACAGCCCGCTGGGATCACTCACCGCTTTTTCGGTCAGGCTCTGAGGTGCGAGCCATAAGCGCGTCCACGCGCGTCTTCGACGCGCTATGGCGAGCCTCGAAGGATGAACCGCCCGGGCCGTCGCCCTTCGAGGCTCGCGGCTAAAGCCGCTCGCACCTCAGGGTGACGGAGATAGGTATTGCGCGTGTTTCAGTAAAAATAAAGTGCGGAGCCGCAATGGCCGTTAGAGCATGATCCCGGGAACCTACTGTTGTAGGTGGGCGCCATATGACCGAGCCCACGAGCCCGGCCAGGGACAGCTCCCGATGGAATCGTAAGGCCCCGGGGAATGTGTCTCCGACGCACCTCGCAGCCCCGCTTGATCAATGTAGTGGCTCGCAGCGAGAAGCGCCATGGCCAGTGACCGTCGTCCCGTGAATGACGGCAGTGCCAGTTATCCAATCCCGGCGCCGTTTCCCCGGCTCTGGTTGAGCTTCCTGGTGATGCCTTCGAGCCGCTCGGCGGCCGAATTGAAGGCGCCGACCACGGCATCGGACGCCGCGCGCGCGCGGTCGGACGACACCATGCGGGCGTCCTGCAAAGCGGTGACCTCCTCCTCGAGCCGGCGGAGCTTGCGCGTGACGTCGGTGTTTTCGTCCGCCACCATCAAGGCCGCCATCACCGTCAGCCTGGTGTCGCCGATCTCGCCGAAGCGCTTGCGCAGGTCGACGATGCGCGCGTCGATATCGGCGGCGAGCGCCTGCAAATGCTCCTCCTGGCCGTCCTCGCAGGCGAGGCGGAACTGGCGGCCGGCGATGGTGGCGTTGACCGTGCCCATTACTCGGAACTCTCGAGGACGGATTGAATGGAGGCAATCGCCGTATCCAGCCGCTCGGCGATTTCGCGGTTGGTGGCCTCAAGCTTGCGCGAGCGCGCGGTCTCGCCGTCGAGCGCCGAGGCCAGCCGCGCGCGGTCCAGCCCCAGGGTCTGCACCTGGGCGGCAAGCGTATCCTCGTTGCGGTCGGCATCGCGGCGGCGATCGACGGCCGCGTCGAGCGCGTCGAGGGCCATGGCCAGACGTTTGACGGCGTTGTCGATGGCGCTCTGCTCACTCATAATACGGTCCGCGATCTGAAAAAATCATGCGGCGGCAAACGTTTAGGGCGAGAACCTTACGTGTGACGCGATGCCCGCGTCAACGCTTGGCGGCCGATTTGCCCCGATGTTTTGCGTCATCTGTGCATGGCCGCGTGACGCTTGCGGCGTCACATTGACTCAAGGGCCTGCCATGCTATGCGAACCCCAACAAACAGGCCTTTTCCCCATGACCGCAAACGCTTCTTCGACCGCGACCGTCGCACCCGCGACGATGGCCAATGCCATCCGCGCGCTGGCCATGGACGCCGTCGAACAGGCCAAATCCGGCCATCCCGGCCTGCCGATGGGCGCCGCCGACATCGCCACCGTGCTGTTCACCCAATTCCTGAAATTCGACCCGGCCAACCCGGCCTGGCCCGACCGCGACCGCTTCGTGCTGTCGGCCGGCCACGGCTCGATGCTGATGTACGCGCTGCTGTATCTGACCGGCTACCCGGCCATGACGATCGATCAGATCAAGCGCTTCCGGCAGACCGGTTCGATCACCGCCGGTCACCCGGAATACGGCCACACCCCCGGCGTCGAGACCACCACCGGCCCACTCGGCCAGGGCCTCGCCAACGCCGTCGGCATGGCGATGGCGGAGCGGCACATGGCCGCCGTGTTCGGCGATGCGGTCGTCGATCACAAGACCTACGTGCTCGCCTCCGACGGCGATCTGATGGAAGGCATCTCGCAGGAAGCCATTTCGCTGGCCGGCCATCTGAAATTGTCGAAGCTGATCGTGCTGTTCGACGACAACGGCATTTCCATCGACGGCGCGCTGTCGCTGTCAGACTCCACCGATCAGGTAAAGCGCTTCGAGGCGTCGGGCTGGAACGCGGTGCGCGTCGATGGCCACGACCAGAACGCCATCGCCGCCACGCTGACCAAGGCGCAGACCTCCGACAGACCGACCTTGATCGCCTGCAAGACCACTATCGGTTTCGGCGCGCCGACCAAGGCCGGCAAGTCGTCGTCGCACGGCTCGCCGCTCGGCGCGGACGAAATCAAGGGCGCGCGCGAAAAGCTCGGCTGGACCTCGCCGCCGTTCGAAGTGCCGAACGAAATTCTGTCCGCCTGGCGCGCCGCCGGCGAACGCTCGAAAGGCGCGCAGACCGCCTGGGACAAAAGCATTGCCGCCCTCGATGCCGACACGCGCGCCGAATTCACCCGCCGCATGAATGGTGACGTGCCGAAGGCCGCGCTGACCGCCGCCGTCAAGGCCGTGAAGGAAAGCCTCGCCGCCACGCCGAAGGAAATCGCCACGCGCACGGCCAACGAATTCGCGCTGGAAAGCCTGATCCCGGCGCTGCCGGAAATGATCGGCGGCTCGGCCGATCTCACCGGCTCGAACAACACGCGCACCAAGTCGATGAAGGCGATCACGGCGGACGACTTCGCCGGCCGCTTCGTCAATTACGGCATCCGCGAACACGGCATGGCCGCCGCCATGAACGGCATGACGCTGCACGGCGGCATCATCCCCTATTCCGGCACGTTTCTCGTGTTCTCCGACTACTGCCGGCCGTCGATCCGCCTCGCCGCTCTGATGGGCATCCGCGTCATCCACGTGATGACGCACGATTCCATCGGCCTTGGCGAAGACGGCCCGACGCATCAGCCGGTCGAGCACATGGCGGCGTTGCGCGCGATCCCGAACGTCCTGGTGTTCCGCCCCTGCGACGCGGTCGAGACGGTCGAATGCTGGCAGATCGCACTTGAAAATAAAGATCGCCCGAGCGTTTTGGCGCTG
>JAUSBQ010000368.1 GCA_030651965.1 Pseudolabrys sp.
GTAGCGCGGGCGGTCCCGCCGATAGTATGCGCGAGTGGTCCCAGTCCAGGCCATCGTGATCTCCCTCGAATCTTTGCAAATCCGATGGAATCACAGCCCGCTGGGATCACTCACCGCTTTTTCGGTCAGGCTCTGAGGTGCCCGGCGCAGCCGGGCCTCGAAGGGCGACGGCCCGGACGCCTCGGCCGCTCATCCTTCGAGGCTCGCCGCAAGCGCGGCTCGCACCTCAGGATGACGGAGATAGGTTGTGGGAAATGACCGCTTAGCCGCTACAAACTAAAATACGCGTGCGCCTTGAGCTTCTCGAGGTGCTGCATCACCGGCACCGAAATCCAGGCGCGGTCGCGCAGATGCGGCACGCGGGCGACGTCGAACGTGCCGGCGAGCTTGCGCAGGTAATACAGCTCTTCCTTCGATTGCACCTTAAAGCCGGCAAACTCCCGGCCCGCGTCGCGCAGTTCGGCATCGGAAACCGCCGCGTCGAAACGCCGCTTCCAGTCCGAGTCCCGCCCGCTGACGTCGAGCCCGGCGCCCTCGCCGAACGGGATCTTGGTGCGGTCGCGGATGATCGACGGCAGGCTGTCGGGATAAAGGTTGTAAAGATCGCGCAGCGGCATCTTGCCGGTCGGCAGGCCGTTGAGATCGCGCACCAGCGCGCCCGCGTCGAGATTGAGCGCGTAGTTGACGACCGCCGGATCGAGGAACGGCTCGCGCGTTTCCACCTGATAGCGCATCGAGCAGCGATCGACGCGCTGCAGGCTGACGCGGTTCATCAGGCCGAGCACCTCGTCGCGCACCGGCTGGCCTTCGGCCGCGCTTTCGTTGAAGGCGACTTCGAGCGGCGCGTAGCCGCAGAACAGTTCGTCGGCGCCCTCGCCGCACAGCGTCACGCGGTAACCGTCGCGATGCATCTGCGCATTGGCAGCAAGCGAACACACCGCGCCGCGAATGAGATTGGGCTCGAAGGATTCGGTGATGGCGACAACGTCGTCGATCATGGCGAAGGCATCGTCGCTGTGCGGATCGAACGGCACCATGCGCAGATCGTAGCCGGTCTTTTCGGCATAGGCCGTCGCATACATGTAATCCGGCGCGTCGGCCTGGCCGACGAAATAGCCCGGCGCCTCGGGACGGAATTCGCGCGCGTAATGCGCGACCAAGGTCGAGTCGATACCGCCGGAGAACAAGGTCGCGACCGGCAGATCGGGCGGCAGGCGCAGGCGCACCGCTTCGCGTAAAATTCCGTCGAGCGCTTTAGGCGAATTCTCCACCGGCGCATCGACGCGCGGATAGATCGGCGACTTGAAGCGCGCCAGATTGCGCCGCGACAGCGCAAAGCCCGGCGGCAGCAGCATGACGTCGCCTTCGGGCACCGTCGCCAGCAGCGGCCGCATTTCCGAGCAGAACAGAAAGCCCTTGCCGGACTGCATGACATAAAGCGGCTTGACGCCGAACGGATCGCGCGCCGCCAGGAATTCGCCATTGGTCAGGTCGACCGCGACGAAGGCATACATGCCGTTGAGACGCTCGAGCGCGCGCGGGCCCCAGATCTGCAGCGCATTGGCCAGCACTTCGGTGTCGGAGTGCGTCCTGAAGCCGACGCCGAGATCTTCCATCTCACGGCGCAGCGCCGTGTGATTGTAGATCTCGCCGTTGAACGACACGGCAAGGCGGCCATAGAACGAAATCTGCGGCTGCGCGCCGTGTTCGGCGTCGACAATGCACAGCCGGCGCGTACACATTGCGATATTCGGCAAAGGGGAAAACAGCGGATCGGTGATGTCGCCGCGATGCAGGATGCCTTCGATCAGGCGCGCGACGGTTGTCTCGGCATCCGGCCAGTCGATGGCGACGGCAAATCCGCACATAAGTGATTGTCCCGATGAGGCAACGGAGGCTGGCCTTCGACCGTAGTCGGCCCGCGGTAAACTTTTGCTTAACCATGCGGCGGCGGCGCAAATGCCGCCCCTCGCCTGTTTCAATTCAAAAGTTAATGGATTATGAAGACCGGAGCGGTGGGGCTTCCATGCGTGTGTGGCTAGGACGGAGCGTGGGTTTGCTGGCGATCTACGTGTTCGCCCTCACCACGATTCTGTCGACGTTCTCGGCGCCGCGGCCGGCCAGCGCCGCCTTCGACCCGTTCTCGGTCATCTGTCACAGCGGGCCCCAAGGCGACGCCACGGCCGCACAAGACCCGGCAGCGCCGGCTTCCCTGCCGACCAAAGCCTGCGACCATTGCACTTTATGCTTTGTCGCCAATGCCCTTGCCGGCCCGGACGCGATCCCTGCCGGCCTCCTTGCACCGCCCGCGGTGCTGCACGTCCTGACGCCGGCCTCGAGCGCTGCGCGCGCGCATTTCGCCGCCAGCCCGCATCGGGCCCGAGGTCCTCCGCAACGCGCGTAACGATTCAGTCGTCACGTCGTCCGTTGCCCATCCGTCATCTCACACGCTTCGTTGCTGTGCGCATTGCCGCGCGCGCGCCAAGGCCGCGTCCAAAGGACTATCCCGATGATTATTCGCTCCCTGCTTGTCGCCAGCCTCTGCCTCATGGCGACACCTGCCTTTGCCCACGTCACCCTTGAACAACGCGAGGCCCCGGTCGGCTCGTTCTACAAGGCCGTGCTGCGCGTGCCGCACGGCTGCGAAAAGTCCGCCACGGTAAGACTGCGCGTGCAAATTCCGGAAGGCGTCATCTCGGTGAAGCCCATGGTCAAACCGGGCTGGACACTCGAGGTCAAGCGCGGCGCCTATGCCAGGGCCTACAGCTATTTGCACGGCGCCAAGTTCAGCGAAGGCGTGCGAGAAGTCGTCTGGTCCGGCGGCAATCTGCCGGACGCTTTCTACGACGAGTTCGTTATCTCCGCCTTTATTGCCGGCGAATTGACCGCCGGCGAGACGCTGTATTTTCCGGTGATGCAGGAATGCGAAAAAGGTGCGCATCATTGGGTCGCGGTGCCTTCCGCCGATAGACCCGGCGAGAAGCTCGGCGACCCGGCGCCCGGCCTCAAGCTTTTGCAGAAGTCAAAAGGACACGGCGAATGAACTGGAATCGGTTAGGAAAAACCGTCATGGCCGCCGCTCTTGGCACGGCGGTCCTGTCGGCGCCGTTGCCGGCACTGGCGCACGCGCATCTCGAACGCGCCATGCCGGCGCCGGCCAGCGTGCAGGCGACGCCACCGAAGGAAGTGACGATCTGGTTCACCGAAGCGCTGGAGCCGAAATTCAGCACCATCGAGGTGCGCGACGGCAAAGGCGTCGCCATGCAAGCGGGCCCCGCGACGCTTGCGCCAGACAACACCGCGCAGTTGCGGGTGCCGCTGAAAGCCCTGACGCCCGGCACCTACAAGGTAATCTGGCGCGTCCTGTCGGTCGACACGCACCGCTCCAAGGGCGAGTTCATGTTCAAGGTCGGGCCAAAGGCCGGACCTTGAACATGAAAGCCCTCCGATGAGAAAACGACCGTGCCGGTGATCGACCCGCTCGTCCTAGTGCGCGGCGTCCACTTTGCCGCCACTTTGTGGGCTGCCGGCACGGTCGCATGTATCGTGCTGGTGACGGCGCCGACGCGCCGGCTGACCGCGATGGCCGGGGCGGCGCTTCTCCTCGCCGTCCTGTCCGGACTGGCCTGGCTGGCCGTAATCGCCGCCAATATTCTCGACGTGCCTGTGATCGAGATCGGCCGCGATGGCGGCATCTGGACGGTTCTCATCGAGACACGCTTTGGCGCCGTCGCCTGCCTGCGGCTCGGCCTTGCCGTGGCGCTTGCCCTGCTGCTGGCAGCACCTGCATTTCCCGGCCGCCGCGCCTTGCTGCTGGCGACGGCCGCCGGCCTCTCCGGCCTGTTGGCATTGGTCGGTCATGCCGGCGCAACGCCGGGGATGACCGGCTGGCTGCATCTCGCGTCCGACGTGATCCATCTCCTCGCCGCGGCCGCCTGGCTCGGCGGTCTGCCGGCGCTGGCCGTGACCTTGTCGGCCACGGCCGCCACCACGGACTCCGCTGCGGTGACGGCGCGCTTTTCCGTGCTCGGCATCGCCTGCGTCGGTGCGCTGCTGGCCAGCGGGCTTATCAATAGCTGGCAACTGCTGGCCGGCCCCGGCGATCTCATTGCGACCGCCTATGGCCGCGTCCTGTCGCTCAAGATCGCGCTGTTCGCCGCGGTGGTCGCCGTCGCCGCCATCAACCGCTATGCCCTGACGCCGCGCCTGCCGGAAGCCGTGGCGATGCGGGCGCTCCGCCGCAACGCCTGGGTGGAAACCGGGGTCGGATTGGCCATCGTGATGGTGATCGGTCAGCTCGGAACCATGATCCCGGGCGGCCATATGCACAGGAAAGCGGCACAGGTCACGTCGGAGGCAGCCTTCGTCCACATCCACACCGAGGCCGTGATGGCGGATGTGACGATCGCGCTCGGCGACGGAAAAAGCACAGCCACAATTCGCCTATGGCGCGAAGATTACAAACCCTACGTTGCGATGCGGGTAAGTTTGGCGCTCGAACCGCGCGAGCCAGGTCCGAATCCGATCGAACGCGCTGCCACGGAGATGCCGGACGGAACCTGGCACGTCGAAAATCTCGACATTCCGCGCGCCGGTGTCTGGATTCTGCGCTTGACGGTCGGCAGCGAGAGCGGCGCGCCGATCGTTCTCGATGCGCCGATTGTCATTACGCAGTGCAGCAACGAATGCTGGTGACAGGGCCGAAATGATCGGCTAAAGATTCATCGTCCAAGTGATGAAGAAACCGGCCGACAAGATCGGGCTTCACCATGCGGTCCAAGTCGACGAACCAAGTCTTGGGAGGGAAGTCTCTGGCGCGAAAAACCGCTGCCGCCTCGATCAGAAAACGAAGTAACATCGAGGATACGGGACGATAAACAGATCGAGCAGGGCATCTCGCCCTGCTCTTTTTTTTGCTCGCGCTGCCCGGTTTTTCCGGCTGCTGGAAAATGTCCGAACCGCCGGTCAGCGTCCCGGCGGGCTCGAAATCCGCGACAGGAATTCAAACGGGATCAGATCCTGCACATAGCAGAAGTACAGAATGCCAGAGATCGCCGATGCGATCGCGGTCGTCCACATGAGCTTGATCCACACCCGATGCAGCGCCGGCGCGCCGGGATCGGTGCCGGCCTCGACCGCGCCCTCCTCGCCCTGGCTGCGCACGCCCCAGGGCAGCACCGCGAACAAGGTCAGCCACCAGATCAGGAAATAGACGGCGATAATGCTGGTCGTGTTCATGCGGTATCTCTGGTGGGACCTATCAAGCCTGTTCGAGTTCGACCAAGGTGCCGCAGAAGTCCTTCGGATGCAGGAACATCACCGGCTTGCCGTGCGCGCCGATTTTCGGTTCGCCATCGCCGAGCACGCGCGCGCCCTGTGACCTCAGCGTGTCGCGCGCGGCGAGGATGTCGTCCACCTCGTAGCAGAGATGATGGATTCCGCCGTCCGGGTTCTTTTCCAGGAATTTGTTGATCGGCGATTTTTCGCCAAGCGGTTCAAGCAGTTCGATCTTGGTGTTCGGCAACGTGATGAACACGGTGGACACGCCGTGGTCCGGCTGCGCCACCTTCGCCGAGATTTCCGCGCCCAGCGTATCGCGATAGACCGCCGAGGCCTTGGCAATGTCGCGCACCGCGATGGCGACGTGATTGAGACGACCGATCATGCTCTTCCTCTAACTCCCAAAATCCGGCAATTCGACTATACCGCCAAGACGTGCACATGGCACATCGGCTTTTTGCCCCAGCGCTGCGCTACCGTCGAGCGCACCGCGCGGCGAACGGCTTCCGCGACCGCGTCGGGATCGGTCCGCTTTTTGCGCGGCATCGACTCGAACGTGTCCTCGATGGCGTTATAGACCAGGTCTTCGATCAGCGCGCCGTCGCGGTCGCGCTCGGGAATGCCGATCAGGTCGAGTTCGGGATCGGCCGCCAATAGGCCCTTGTCGGTGAGCGCCAGCGCCACCGAGACGCAGCCGGCGAAACTCAGTCGTTTGCGGTCAGCGACTGTGCGGGATTCGGCATCGACCAAGATGGAGCCGTCCTTGTAGGTCCGCCCGGCCGGCACCTCATCGATGATCCGGGCGTGGCCTTCGACGAGGCGCACCAGATCGCCATTGCGGATCTGTACCACTTCCTTGACGCCGCAGCGGCGCGCCAGCGCCGCATGCTCGGACAGATGCAGCGCTTCGCCATGCACCGGGATCAATATCTTCGGCTTGACCCAGGAGATCAGTTCCTCGACCTCGGCGCGGCGCGGATGGCCGGAGACATGCACCATGTGGGTGCGGTCGGTGATGACCTCGATGCCCTGATCGATCAATCCGTTGATGATGCGGCCGACCTCACGCTCATTGCCGGGAATGGTGCGGGCTGAAAAGATCACCATGTCGCCGCGCGACAGAGTGACGTCCGGATGCTGGTCCTCGGCGATGCGTGCCAGCGCCGCGCGCGGTTCGCCCTGGCTGCCAGTGCAGAGGCAAACCACCTTGTTGTTCGGCAGATAGCCGTAGGCATCGACCGAGCGGAATTGCTTGATGCCCTCGAGCAGACCGAGTTCGCGCGAAATCTGCACGATGCGCTCCATGGCGCGGCCGACGACGATCACCTCGCGGTCGGCTTCCTGCGCCGCCAACGCGACCGAGCGCAGGCGGGCGACGTTGGAGGCGAAGGTCGTCACCGCCACCCGGCCCTTGGCGGACTTGATTAGCGTGGCGATGTTCATGGCGACTTCGGATTCCGACGGTGAGACGCCATCGCGCACGGTGTTGGTAGAATCGCCAACCAGCGCCAGACAGCCCTCCTCGCCCAGCGCCTTCAGCTTGGCCTCGTCGGTGCCGGTGCCGATCACCGGCGTGCGGTCGATCTTCCAGTCGCCGGTGTGCAGCACGGTGCCGGCTGGTGTGCGGATAATCAGCGCGTTCGATTCCGGAATCGAATGCGCCATCTTGACCATGTCAATGTCGAACGGCCCAACCGCGAAGCGGCCGCCGGGTTCGACGATATTCACCGGCACATCCGTTGCCCCCGCCTCGCCGGCGCGCTTGGCCGCCAGCAGCGCCGCGGTGAACGGGGTCGCATAGATCGGGCATTTCAGCTTCGGCCACAGGTCGAGTACCGCGCCGTAGTGATCCTCATGCGCATGGGTGATGACGAGGCCGAGGAGGTTCTTGCGCTCGGTGATCAGAAATTTGATGTCGGGAAAAATAAGGTCGATACCGGGGAGATGCTCCTCAAGACCGAACGACACGCCGAGATCGACGGCGAGCCATTTTCGGTTACCCTCGGTGCCGATGCCGTAGATCGCCAGATTCATGCCGATTTCGCCGACACCGCCGAGAGGAGCGAAGACGAGTTCTTGCTGTTGCGCCATTTTTCTATTCTCTATCCAAGGTCAAATACTTCGCCGGCGGTCACCGTCGCCAAACCGGCAGGACCGCGCACCAGCAAGTGCCCGGCATCGTCGAGGCCTTCAAAGCGGCCACAAAATTCCCGTTCCGGAAGACGAACCCGGATCTCCTTGCCCAGGCCCGCCGCGCGCTTGAGCCAATCGGCGCGGATGGCGGCGAAGCCCTCGCCGCGCGCCCATTGCGTCAGGCGGGCCTGCATTGCCACGGCCAGCGCATTGAGCAGATGCACGGGGGCGACCATGGCGCCGGCTTCGGCCAGATCTGTCGCCGGATAAAGCGTGCCGGGCGGATGCGCGATGCAATTGACGCCGAAGCCGATGACGACGGCAAAGGCCGGATCGCTTTCACCTTCGATGAGGATGCCTGCGAGCTTGGCGCCGCCCAGCAGCAGATCGTTCGGCCACTTCACTGTCAGCAGCGGTCCGACCTGCGGCGCGCATTCGGCCACCGCGTCGTGCAGCGCCAGAGCGGCGACAAACGACAGTTGTGGCGCCAATGCCGGCGGCGACGGGTCACTGAGCAGAAGCGTGGCGTAGAGATTGCCTTTCGGCGAGGTCCAAATGCTGCCGCGGCGGCCGCGGCCGGCGTCCTGCGTCCCGGCCGAAATCCACAACGCGCCGCGTTCGCCGGCACGCGCACGCGCCAGCGCCTCGGCATTGGTGGAGCCGAGCGTCTCGTAAGTTATATGCCGGACCCCCGCCAGGTCCGTGGCTTCGCGGTTCATCTCTTATTGGTGCGTGATCTTATCCGAAAACCGCTTCACACTTTTCGGGATCACGCACGGGCCGCAGCGTTTCCGCGCGTCTTAGAAAAGTGACTTCGCCGCCACCGTCGCAGCACCGAGAAGCGGCGCCGGATAGACGAAGAACACGATGTTGAGAATCCCGGCGACCCCGAGGACCAGCCGCAGCAGCCCCGGCATGCTCTCGAACGGCTTGGCCGGTTCGTCGAAATACATGATCTTGATGATCAGCAGATAGTAGTAAGCGCCGATTACGCTCGCCAAGACGCCGATCACCGCCAGCACATAGAGACCGGCCTTGATCGCGGCGAGGAACACATAGAACTTGGCGAAGAAGCCGGCGAGCGGCGGAATACCGGCCAGCGAGAACAGCAGCATGGCGAAAAAGAACGCCATTGCCGGCTTGGTGCGCGCCAGACCGGCCAGGTCGCCGATGTTCTCGACCAGCACGCCGTCGCGCCGCATCGACAGAATGCAGGCGAAGGTGCCGAGCGTCATGCCGACATAGATACTCATGTAGATGAGGACGCCCTGGACGCCTTCGGCAGTGCCGGCGGCCAGGCCTACCAGCGCGAAACCCATGTGCCCGATCGACGAATAGGCCATCAGGCGCTTGATGTTCTTCTGGCCGATGGCGGCGAAGGCCCCTAACACCATCGAGGCAATCGCAACGAAAACGACGATCTGCTGCCAGGAATGGGTAATGCCGGGGAACGCCACGATGGTGGCGCGCACGAAGATGGCGATGCCGGCGACCTTCGGCGCCGCGGCGAAGAAGGCCGTCACCGGCGTCGGCGCGCCTTCGTACACGTCCGGCGTCCACATGTGGAACGGCACGGCGGAGACCTTGAAGCAGAAGCCGGCGAACAGGAACACCAGGCCGAAGATCAGCCCGATGCTGGCGCCGCCTTGCGTCGCTTTGGCAATGCCGGCGAAGTTCACCGTGCCGGTGAAGCCATAGATCAGCGAGGCGCCATAGAGCAGCATGCCGGACGACAGCGCGCCGAGGACAAAGTATTTCAGGCCGGCCTCGGTTGAGCGCGCATTGTCGCGGTTCGACGCGGCGATGACGTAGAGCGGCAGGCTCATCAGCTCTAACCCGAGATAGAGCGCGATCAGGTCGGACGCCGAGATCAGGATCATCATGCCGAGCGTCGCCAGCAATACCAGGACGCCGAATTCGGCCTTTTGCAGCTTCTCGCTGGTCAGATAATCTAGCGACAGGATCAAAGTGCCGGCCGAGCCGGTCAGCATCAGCAATTTGAGGAAGCGCGCGAAATCGTCGACGACGAAGCTGCCTTCAAACAGCGCCGCGCGGCCAGCGGGCAGCATGACGACGCAGGCGCCGACCGCGACCAGCAGCAGGATGCACAGCCAGTTGACGAAGCGCGCCGCGCCGTCGCCGGCAAAGACGCCGAACATCAGCAGCGCCATGGCGCCGACGGCCAGCACGATTTCCGGCAGCACCGGCAACAGGACGTTGATATCGGTCAGACTGGTCATTGCGCGACGCTCACAGGATTGATGCGCGCCTCGGTCGCGGGGCTCATCGTGGACGCGGTCTTGGTGGCGATCGCCTTGTTATAGCCGTCGAGCAGGTTCGCGACGGACACCGCCGACATGTCGAGCACCGGCTTCGGCGCGACACCGAACAGGATCGTGAGGATCACCAGCGGCGCGAAGATCGCTGCCTCGCGGAAGCCGATGTCCTTGATGCCTTCGAGCGCCGGTTTGAGCGTGCCATACACCATCTTGCGGTAGAGCCACAGCGCATAGGCCGCCGACAGGATGACGCCGATGGTGGCGAGGCTGGCGACCGGGATGTTCACCTTGAAGGTGCCAATCAGGGTCAGGAATTCGCCAACGAAACCGGAGGTGCCCGGCAGGCCGACATTGGCCATGGTGAACACCATGAAGAACGCAGCAAAGACCGGCATGCGCGTCACCAGCCCGCCGTAGAACGCGATCTCGCGCGTATGCATGCGGTCGTAGACGACGCCGACACAGAGAAACAGCGCGCCCGACACGATGCCGTGCGAGATCATCTGGAACACCGCGCCGGCGACGCCCTGCTGGTTGGCGGCGAAGATGCCCATGGTGACGAAGCCCATATGCGCCACGGAGGAGTACGCGATCAGCTTCTTGACGTCCTCCTGCATCAGCGCCACCAGCGAGGTGTAGATGATGGCGACGACCGACAGCGTATAGACGAGCGGCGTGAAATCGAGCGACGCCAACGGGAACATCGGCAGCGAGAAGCGCAGGAAGCCGTAACCGCCCATCTTCAACAGGATCGCCGCCAGAATGACCGACCCCGCGGTCGGCGCTTCGACATGCGCGTCCGGCAGCCAGGTGTGCACCGGCCACATCGGCATCTTGACCGCGAACGAGGCAAAGAACGCCAGCCAGCACCAGGTCTGCATGCCGGCCGGGAAGTTATAGCGCAGCAGCGTCGGAATGTCGGTGGTCCCGGCCTGCCAGTACATCGCCATGATGGCCAGCAGCATCAGCACCGAGCCGATGAAGGTGTAAAAGAAGAATTTGTAGCTCGCCTGGATGCGGGCCGAACCGCCCCAGATGCCGATGATGAGGAACATCGGCAGCAGCGTGCCTTCGAAGAAGACATAGAACATGGCCAGATCGAGCGTGGTGAACACGCCAATCATCAGTGTCTCGAGGATCAGGAATACGATCATGTATTCCTTGACCTTGATCGCGATGCTTTCCCAGCTGGCAAGGATCGCAAAGGGCATCAGCAGCGCCGTCAGCACCACGAACAGCACCGAGATGCCGTCGACGCCGACGCGATAGCCGATGCTGTCGCCGATCCAGGGCTTGTTCACGACG
>JAUSBQ010000371.1 GCA_030651965.1 Pseudolabrys sp.
TCGGCGCCGGCAAGATCGGCAAGCTAAAGCGCGGCGACCGGCGCATCGGCGCGCATGCGTGGCTGGACGCCGGCGGCGTCGAAGTCACCGGCTATCCGGTCGGCGAGGGATTCGCCGAGGTCGCATGCTTCATCTAGTGAAGTCAGGTAACTCGCTGAGGGGTGAAACGCGAAACTATCTAAGGTTGTATTTAGTATTTGATGATAATTTAAGGTTGTAAAGATTTCGGCCTTCTGCCAGACTGACTCCCGGGCGCGAATTGATGGGGGGCCGGTGATGAGCGAACCTTTTATCGGACAGATTCAGTCTTTTGGATTTGGCTTCGCGCCAAAAAACTGGGCCCTGTGCAACGGCCAGATTCTTCCGATCGCCCAGAACTCCGCGTTGTTTTCGCTGCTCGGGACAAATTACGGCGGCAACGGCACGACGACTTTTGCGCTGCCGAACCTGCAAAGCCGCGTGCCCTTGCACTTCGGCACGTCTCCGCAAGGCGAAAACTACGTGCTGGGTGAACAGGCTGGCGTCGAACATGTCACGCTCCTCACGACCCAAATGCCCGCGCATAACCACCACTTCGTCGGTTCGGCGGCCAACGCCAATGCTATCGCGGCGGATGACGGTGGGCTGCTGGCCACCTGTACCGCGCCAAGCGGGGCGGGAACGCCCTACTACTCGGCCGATAGCGGCCCGCCGCTGCCCTTGATCCCGGAGTCGATTCAGGTGGCGGGCGGCCAGTTGCCGCACAACAATCTGCAGCCCTACCTGACAATCAATTGGTGCATTGCCCTGCGGGGCATTTTCCCGTCACGCAACTGACAAGCCGCGGCACAGTCACGAATTGGGAGGAGTCGCGCGATGAGTAACGTCTATCTTGGGCAGATCATGATGTTCGGCGGCAATTTCGCGCCGAAGGGCTTCGCCTTCTGCAACGGTCAGTTGCTGTCGATCCAACAGAACGCGGCGCTGTTCTCGTTGCTTGGCACCGCCTATGGCGGCAACGGCGTGCAGAATTTTGCGCTGCCGAATTTGCAGTCCAACCTGCCGGTGCATCAGGGGACCGGGCCCGGCCTGTCGACCTACCCGCTTGGCCAGCCCGGCGGCTCGCCGTCGGTGACATTGACCACGCCGACAATACCGCAACACAATCATTTCCTGGTCGCGACGGGGTTGACGGCGACCGAAACCGCCATCGGTCCAGGCGTCCTGCCCGGCGCGCCGACGGGCAGCAACATGCCGACGTTTTATGCGCCCTCGGGACATGACCTGCCGCCGGTCGTTCAGGAAATTCTCGATCAGAGCGCGTGCTCCCTCACCGGCGGCAATCAACCACACACGAACCTGATGCCCTCGCTTTGCATCACATTTGTCATCGCCCTGCAGGGCGTTTTCCCGGCGCGCAACTGAGGAGCCCGAGATGTCGCAACCTTATGTCGGGGAAATTCGCTGCTTCGGTTTCAATTTCGCGCCGCGCGACTGGGCGTTCTGCAACGGCCAGATATTGCCGATCGCGCAGAACTCCGCGCTGTTCGCAGTTCTCGGCACGACTTACGGCGGCGATGGTATAACAACCTACGCGCTGCCGAACCTGCAAGGCCAGGTGCCGATGCACTGGGGCACCGGACAGAGCGGTCTCAATACGACCATCGGCGAAGTCCTCGGCCAGACCACGGTAACGCTGACGGTCAACCAGTTGGCGGCGCATTCGCATGCGATCGTCGCCGCCGACCCCAATCAGCTGACCGTCAAGACGGCGGCACCGACCACCAACAGCTATATTTCTTCCGGCAAAGGCACTTTCATTTACCAGAAGGCGCCGGTGACGCCGGGCCCGCAATTTTCCAACAAGGCGATCACGCCAAGCGGCAACACGCAGCCGCACCAGAACGTTCAGCCGTTTCTGGCGATCAACATCTGCATCTCCCTGTTCGGCATCTTCCCGTCGCGCAATTGACGGCGCGGCCGGTGACGCAAGCGCAGCAGCAGCCGGCATTCGTCCTGCCGGCGGCGTTGCTGTCTCAGGGTTATGCGCTGCGGCGGGAAACCGACGACGACCTGCCCTTCCTGATGCGTCTGTTCGCGTCGACTCGTGAGCGGGAATTGGCGCCGATGCCGTGGAGCACCGAGCAGAAGCGCGACTTTCTCGCCAGCCAGTTTGAAGCACAAAGTCGCCATTACCGCACCTTCATCGCCGGCGGCGACTATCTGCTGGTGGAGCATCATGGCGCGGGCGCAGGCCGCCTCTATCTCGACATGCGGCGAACGTCCCTGCACATCGTCGACATCGCGCTGATGCCGGACTGGCGCGGCAAGGGTCTCGGCACCGCGATTCTCGAAGCGTTGCAGGATTTCGGGCGGATGCGCGGCATGGCCATCGGGATCTTCGTCGAGAAGTTCAATCCGGCGCTGCGGCTGTACCGGCGGCTCGGCTTTGCCGAGATCGCCGACCACGATGTCTATCTCGAGATGGAATGGACGCCGGACGCGCTCAATCCCGAAACGCCGGCAGCGGCGTACGGATAGACCATGCGCGAAAATCCGGCACGCCGCCGCTCAGTTGAAGGTCGCCTGATAGCTCACGCCATCGGCGCTCTTGGCGATCGGCACCAGGAAGATCGCCAGGCTGCCCAGCCCGTTGTGCTCAAGCCGGTAGATGCGTTGCGGCAGCACGCGCGGGTCCTTGGCGATAAAGGTCAGCGCAAAGGGCGCCCGCATGCCGGGCTCCAGCCCGTTCGCCTTCAGCATTTCGGTTTCCACCAGGGTCAAGGGGATCCGCGGCACGTCCTCGTCACCGATCGGAAACACTTCGCCGACCTTATCGGCAAAATCCTCATACGCAAGCTGCCTTTCGCTCATCGGTCTCCCCGCATGACGTCCGCTACCGTGTTTGCATTATAGCGCGCCCGGACCCGGTTTCTACTGTTGGATTTCCTTGTAAAATTATTCAACTTTTACGAGCAGTCGCGTGTGGCGGCGAACGGACGCCGCTTGAGACGTTTCGCGCCTGCGTGATGGCCGACGCGGCATTGATCGCGTCGCTGTGCGACATCGAGGATCAGGATCGGTTCGTCCACGCCGCCATGCGCTGCGCCACCGCCAACGGCATCGCGCTGACCGAACCATCGATCCGCCAGGCGATCCAGCCCGACCCAGTCAATGTCGCCCGCTTCACGCCGAGGCCGCCGGACGGCGCCACCTGGCCGCCGCGACACTGGTTGCCGGTTCACGTCACCCCTTGGGGCGATCAGATATTCGTCGACTGGGCGCATGTCGGCGCCGCGCCTTTGACCGATCCGTTCTTCGAAGGCTCAATCCGCCGCGCCGCCCGCCGGCCGTTCAACCGCATGTTCCGCTACCGCATGACGCTGGAGGACTTCATCGCCGACGCGCCACGCCAGCCAAGCCTGCCATCGGACGGTTTCATCTTTCATATGTCCCGATGCGGCTCGACATTGGTGTCGCAAATGCTGGCCGCGATTCCCGACAACATTGTCGTGTCCGAAGCCGCGCCGATCGACGCCGCCGTCCAGATGTGCCGCGCGTCGCCGCATCTCGATGCGCAAGCGCATGCCGCCCTGCTGGCCGCGATGATCGCCGCTTATGGCCGCGCGCGCGGCGGCAACGAACGGCACTTCTTCGTCAAACTGGATTGCTGGCACGCGCTGGCCCTGCCGCTGTTCAAGCGCGCCTTTCCGGCGACGCCCTGGCTGTTTCTCTACCGCGACCCGGTCGAGGTGCTGGTGTCGCATGTCCGCCAGCGCGGCTCGCAAATGGTGCCGGACCTCACGCCGGCTGCGCTTTACGGCATCGACGATTTCGACGGCGTGCCGAACGAGGACTATTGCGCGCGCGTGCTGGGTCGTATCTGCAACGCCGCCGCCGAGCATCTCGGCGACGGATCGGGACTGGCGGTCAATTACCGCGAACTGCCGGACGCCGTCCAAAGCCGTATCCTGCCGCATTTCGCCGTCGCCATTACCGCCGACGATGACGCGACGATGACGCGCGCCGCCCGCCAGGACGCCAAGACGCCGCAGATGGAATTTACCGGCGACAGCGCCGGCAAGCAGCGCGACGCCAAGCCAGCGTTGCGTGCGCTGGCCGAGAGCCACCTCGCCGAGGTGTACCGCCGCCTGGAAACGCTCAATACCGCCACCTGAGCGGTGAGGCGCAGGGCTGGCCTGCATAGACCCCAATAAGCCCGGAAACCCTGGACTTTGACGGCGGGGCGTTCCACCTGTAGGCGATCACATCAAATCGGCGATGCGCGGGCTATGGCCCTGGCCGCGTCGTTCAAGAATGGCGGCAAATAAGGCGAAATGGCTCCTCCTCCCCTTCTGCAACTGGCCGGCATCAAGCTGACCTTCGGCGGCACGCCGCTTTTGTCCGGCGCCGACCTGTCGGTGTCGACCGGCGAGCGCGTCTCTCTGGTCGGCCGCAACGGCTCCGGCAAATCGACGCTTCTGAAGATCGCAGCAAAGCTGGTCGAACCCGATTCCGGCTCGGTCTTCGTGCAGCCGGGCGCGGTGGTGCGCTATCTGGCGCAGGAGCCGGATTTCTCCGGCTACGACACCACGCTGAGCTATGTGGAAAGCGGGCTGACCAACGAAGACGATCACTACATCGCCCGCAATCTGGTCGAAGAACTCGGCCTCACCGGCCTGGAAGACCCGGCGCATTTGTCCGGCGGCGAGGCCCGCCGCGCCTCGCTTGCTCGTGCACTTGCTGCCAATCCGGACATCCTGTTGCTGGATGAGCCGACCAACCATCTCGATCTGACAACCATCGAATGGCTGGAAAAGGATCTCGATTCACGCCGCACCGCACTGGTCCTGATCAGCCATGACCGGCGCTTTCTCTCGAATCTGTCGCGCACGACCGTCTGGCTCGACCGCGGCACGACCAAGCGGCTGGAAAAAGGCTTCGCCCATTTCGAGGAGTGGCGCGACACTATCCTCGCCGAAGAAGAAATTGCCCAGCACAAGCTCGACCGCAAGATCGTCATGGAAGAGCACTGGATGCGCTACGGCGTCACCGGACGGCGCAAGCGCAACATGCGCCGCGTCGGCAATTTGCAGGCCCTGCGAGAAGCGCGCCGCACCTATCGCGGCGCCGCGGGCAACGCGACGATTACCGCGGGCGCCGCGTCGGCGTCGGGCGCGCTGGTGATCGAAGCCAAGAACATCAACAAGAGCTATGGCGACCGCGCCATCGTGTCCGACTTCTCGATCCGTATCGCACGCGGCGACCGCATCGGTATCGTCGGACCAAACGGCAGCGGCAAGACCACGCTCATCAACATGCTGATCGGCGCCGACGATCCGGACAGCGGCACCGTCAAGCTCGGCTCGACGCTGGAAGTCGCAACGCTTAACCAGCACCGCGACAGCCTCAACCCCAACACCACCGTCGCCGACGCGCTGACCGGCGGCGGCGGCGACACCGTGATGGTCAACGGCCAGCCCAAGCACGTCATCGGCTATATGCGCGACTTTCTGTTCGGGCCCGAGCAGGCGCGCACGCCGCTCGGCAAACTGTCCGGCGGCGAACGCGGCCGGCTGATGCTGGCGCAGGCTTTGGCCAAGCCGTCGAACCTCTTGGTGCTCGACGAGCCGACCAACGATCTCGACATGGAAACGCTCGACGTGCTCGAAGACGTCATCGGCGATTATCCCGGCACCGTGATTCTCATCAGCCATGACCGCGACTTTCTCGACCGTCTGGTGTCGGGCGTGATCGTGCCGGAAGGCGATGGCCGCTGGACCGAATATGCCGGCGGCTATTCCGACATGCTCATCCAGCGCGGCGAAGACTTGAAGCGCGAGCAGCCGGCGTCCGAGGCGAAAAAAGATGCGCCGAAGGCGCTGATTTCAACGATCGCGCCGGCGCCGAAGCAGAAGATGACCTTCAAGCACAAGCACGCGCTCGAGACCTTGCCGAAGACCATCGCCACCTTGCAGGCCAAGGCTAACGACCTGCAAAGCAAGCTCGCCGATCCCAAGCTTTACCAGCGCGACCGCTCTGGCTTCGAGAAGATCACCACCGACCTCGGCGAAACCCAGCGCAAGCTCGCGGCCGCCGAGGAGCAGTGGCTGGAATTGGAAATGATGCGCGAGGAAATGGCGGGGGGCTGAAGGCGCTCGTCATTCACACATAGCGCGCCGCAGAAAACGGCTCCGGTGGGCAAGCGGGCTCGCGGCCGTCGATCAGATCGGTGAGCAGGCGGGCGCTGCCGCAGGCCAAGGTCCAGCCCAGCATGCCCTGCCCGGTATTGAGGAAAAGCCCGGCGAGCGGCGACGCGCCGATGACCGGCCGGCTGTCCGGCGTCATCGGCCGCAAGCCCGCCCAGGGCGCGTTCGAGCCCGTATCTTCAATCGCGAAGGTCTGCAACGCCGCCGCTTTTAATGTCGCGATCCGTGTTGGCTCGATTGCGTTGTCGTAGCCTTTGAAATCGGCGAAGCCGGCGACCCGTGTCGCGCCCTCCAGCGGCGCGTAGACGATCTTGCGGCTGTAGTCGGTGACGCTATGGCTCAGGGCGCGGCCTGGAATGGTGATCGAATGGCCCTTCACCGGATAGATCGGCAAATCGAATCCGCAGGCGCGGGCAAAGGCTTTCGATCCCGAACCGAGCGACAGCACGAAACCGTCCGCTTCGATTTTGCCGTGCGCGGTTTCGATCGCGGTCAACCGGCCGCGCGTGACGACCGGATTGCCGATCGGCGTCGCCATGCGAACGTCGGCATTGCGATGCTGCTTGAGCAGCGCAAACAACGCGGCGCAGAACGCCGCACAATCGCCAACCTGCTCGGACGGCGTATAGACGCCGCCGGCAAGAGCGCGCGCTGCAAGGCGCAGGCCGGGCTCGAGCGCCAGACATTCCGCCGGGGTGAGCACCTGCTGCTCGGCATCCGCGCCCGGCAATCGCGCCTCGGCGAAGTCGCCGGCGCTGCGATACAGCACCAGCTTCCCCGCCGTGCGCAGGCCGAATTCAATATCCTGCGATCGCAGCAACAACTCCAGCTCGGCCCGGCTCAAGGTCGCCAGCGCAAGCTGCGCGACGAGCGTGCGTGCGACTTCGGCGTTGGTGCAGGCGCGCAGGAACCCGATGCCCCAGCGGACCAGGTCCAGGCTCGGCGAAACCCGGACGGCATCCTCGCCGGACAGCAGCATGCCCGGCAGCTTGCGCAGCATCGCGGGTGAGGCAAAAGGCGCGACGAAATTGTAGCTGAGCTGCGCGCCATTGGCGCGGCTTGCCTCGGCGCCCGGCGTCGCATGGCGGTCGACGATGACGACCTGGTGCCCGGCCTCGGCCAGCCACCACGCCGATGTCAGCCCGACCACGCCGGCGCCGAGAATGCCAATTTTCATCGCCAAATCCTGCACTTTCCGGGCCGAGCTTAGGCCCGCTGGGCGCGAAAAAACGATGCCCAGGCTGCAACATGCAATATTTGCATGTTATACCGGTGGCCGCCGCATTTGCGCGAGTCCACCGTGGTTTATCTAGCCGACAGCGCGAAGTCGGATTCTCTTTCTCAAGGCGCCCGTTCATGACTCACGTTCTTCATCGTCAGATTGGCCACGACTATCCGGTCGCCGTGCGCGGCGAAGGCGTCTACATCTACGACGACACCGGCAAGCAGTATCTCGACGCCACCGGCGGCGCCGCCGTGTCCTGTCTCGGTCATGCGCATCCCGACGTGGTCGCGGCGATGAAGACGCAGCTCGACAAAATCGAGTTCGCGCACACCAGTTTCTTCACCACGCCGGTGCTCGAGGGTCTGGCCGACGATCTCGCCGCGCATGCGCCGAAGGGGCTCGACCACACATTCTTCGTCAGCGGCGGTTCCGAAGCCATCGAAGCGGCGCTGAAACTGGCGCGGCAATATTTCGTCGAGCGTGGCGAGCCGCAGCGGCGTCACCTGATCGCCCGCCGCCAGAGCTATCACGGCATCACGCTCGGCGCGCTCGCCATCGGCGGCCGCCCGGCGCCGCGCAAGCAGTTCGCGCCGCTGCTGATCGAGACGCATCATGTCTCGCCGGTCTACGAATACCGCGACCGCCGCGCGGACGAGACGCCGCAGGCCTATGGCGAGCGTCTGGCGCAGGAACTGGAAGCCAAGATCAATGAGCTGGGCGGCGACAACGTCATCGCCTTCATCGCCGAGACCGTGGTCGGCGCGACTTTGGGCGCGGCGCCGCCGGTGCCCGGATACTTCAAGCGCGTGCGCGACATCTGCGACCGCCACGGCATTCTGCTGATCCTCGACGAGGTCATGTGCGGCATGGGCCGCACCGGCACGCTGCACGCCTGCGAGCAGGAAGGCATCGCGCCCGATCTGATGGCGATCGCCAAAGGCCTGGGCGGCGGCTTCATGCCGATCGGCGCGCTGATGCTCAGCGGCAAGATCTATCAGACCATCGCCGACGGCTCGCGCGTGTTCCAGCACAGCCATACGTATACAGGCCATCCGCTGGCCTGCGCCGCCGCGCTCGCGGTGCAGCAGGTGATCCGCCGCGACAATCTGCTGGAAAATGTCCGCGAACAGGGCGCGCGGCTGACCCGCCGCCTCAACGAGCGGTTCGGCAATCATCCTTTCGTCGGCGACGTGCGCGGCCGCGGCCTGTTCCAGGGTGTCGAGCTGGTCGCCGACCGCGGCACCAAGGAACCTTTCGACCCGGCGCGCAATATCTATGCGAAGGTCAAGCAGGAAGCCATGAAACGCGGCCTGATGACCTATCCGATGGCCGGCACGGTCGATGGCGTACGCGGCGATCACATCCTGCTGGCGCCGCCATTCATCATCGACGGTGATGCGATCGATACGCTGGTCGAAAGACTGGGCGAGACAATCGACGCCGTCACCGGCGTTTGAACGATTCGTGTTGCGGTGAGAGGCCGCAATGCGGGACACTGCGGACTGAACTTGGACGTAAGCGTAAACTTAAACAGAGTTGGAGGGTTCTAATGATGATGACCACAAAATTGACTGGCGGCCTCGCCGCGGCCGGCTTGCTCGCCTTGCTGACCGGCGCCACGCCAGCCGTGGCCCAGCAGAAATTCGTCACCGTCGGCACCGGCGGCGTCACCGGCGTGTACTACGCCGTCGGCGGCGCGGTCTGCCGTCTGATGAACAAGGATCGCGCCACCACCGGCCTGCGCTGCTCGGTCGAATCGACCGGCGGCTCGGTGTTCAACGTCAACGCCATCAAGAGCGGCGAACTCGAGTTCGGCCTGTCGCAGTCCGACGTGCAGTTCAACGCCTCGAAGGGCCAGGCCCAGTTCAAGGACAAGGCCGATGCCGACCTGCGCGCCGTGTTCTCGGTGCATCCGGAACCGTTCACCGTGCTGGCCCGCAAGGAAGCCGGCGTCGCCAAGTTCGAAGACTTCAAGGGCAAGCGTTTCAACGTCGGCAATCCGGGTTCGGGCACGCGCGCGTCGATGGAACAACTGCTGACCGAGATGAAATGGAAGCTCTCCGACTTCGCGCTCGCCGCCGAGTTGAAGGCCGACGAGCAGGGCACCGCGCTCTGCGACAACAAGATCGACGGCTTCTATTACGGCGTCGGCCATCCGTCGGCTGCTATCCAGGATCCGACCACATCATGCGGCGGCAAATTGATCTCGGTGACCGGCCCCGCGGTCGACGCGCTGATCAAGGCGCATCCGTACTACGCCAAGGCGACGATCCCGGGCGGCATGTATGCCAACAACCCGAACCCGACCGAAACCTACGGCGTGCTCGCGACCGTCGTCTCGTCGGCCAAGGTGGCGGACGCCACCGTCTATGCGATGGTCAAGGCGGTGTTCGAGAACTTCGACGAGTTCAAGAAGCTGCACCCGGCCTTCGCCAACCTTGACCCGAAGAAGATGATCAAGGACGGCCTGTCGGCCCCGCTGCATGCCGGCGCGGTCAAGTACTACAAAGAAAAGGGCTGGATGTAAGTCCGGCGCCATTGAAGGGGCGGCTTCGGCCGCCCCTTTTTCTTTTAGGCTTTGGGGGACGCGATGGCGGACACGCATCTGGCGGCATCGACGCGCGAGCAGCTTGAGACCATGGTGGCGGAGGCCGACACCGGCGGCCGCAAGCCCACCGGCTTCAACAAGGCCTTCATCGTCTCGGTCGCGCTCGCCTGGGCCCTTTTCCAGCTCTGGTATGCCTCGCCGCTGCCCTATCAGTTCAATTTCGGCGTGGTGAATGACGGCCAGGCGCGCATCATTCATCTGTCCTTCGCGTTTCTTCTGGTCTTCGCCACCTTCCCGGCGCTCAAGTCATCGCCGCGCGCCTACATTCCGGTGACCGATTGGATCCTTGCGATTCTCGGCATCACCGCCGCCATGTATCTCTTGGTCTACTACGATGAAATCGCGTTGCGCCCCGGCCTGCCGACCACCACCGACGTCGTGATGTCGGTGATCGGCGTGGTCTGCCTGGTCGAAGCGGCGCGCCGCGCCGTCGGCCCCGCGCTCGCGGCAATCGCCTGCATCATGCTGCTCTATATTTTCACCGGGCCGTGGCTGCCCGGCCTGCTGGCGCACAAAGGCGCGTCGCTGTCGCGCGCCGCCTCGCAGATGTGGCTGACATCGGAAGGCATCTTCGGCGTCGCGCTCGGCGTTTCGACCAGCGTCGTCTTCCTGTTTGTGCTGTTCGGCAGCCTGCTCGAGCGCGCCGGCGCCGGCAATTATTTCATCCAGCTCGCCTTCGCGATGCTCGGCACCTATCGTGGCGGCCCGGCCAAGGCCGCCGTCGTTGCTTCGGGCCTGACCGGCATGATCTCCGGATCGTCGATCGCCAACACCGTCACCACCGGAACGTTCACGATTCCCTTGATGAAGCGCGTCGGCTATCCGGCGGTGAAAGCCGGCGCCATCGAGGCGGCGGCCGGCGTCAATGGCCAGATCATGCCGCCGGTCATGGGCGCGGCCGCCTTCCTGATCGCGGAATATGTCGGCATCACCTATGCCGAGGTCGTCAAGCACGCCTTCCTGCCGGCGTTCCTGACCTATGGCGCGCTGTTCTACATCGTCGACATCGAAGCGGCGAAGCTCAAGCTGCAGGGACTGCCGCGCTCGTCGACCGCGCCTTTTCTCAATTCGCTGATGCGCGCGCTGATGACGGTTTGCGGCATCATCATTTTGAGCGGCATCGTCTACTACGGCATCGGCTGGACCAAGACCGCGTTCGGCGAAACAGCGACCTGGGTGCTGGGCGCCGCGCTGCTCGCGGCCTATCTCGGCCTCATGCGCTACAAGGCGAGATACCCCGATCTGCCGCATGACGATCTGACCAAGGACATCCTCGAAGTCCCCGACTTCTACGACACGGCGCGCACGGGGCTGCACTATATCCTGCCGGTGATCGTGCTGATCTGGTGCCTAATGGTCGAAGAACTGTCGCCCGGCCTGTCGGCGTTCTGGGGCACGGCCTTCCTGATTTTCATCATACTCACCCAGCGTCCGGTCATGGCGTTCTTCCGCCATCAGCACGACTACGCCGTGCGCGCGCGCGAAGGGTTTGACGATCTGCTGGTCGCCTTTCAGGCAGCCTCGCGCAACATGACGTCGGTCGGTATCGCAACGGCGACCGCCGGCATCATTGTCGGCACCGTGGCGCTGACCGGCATCGGCCTCGTGATGACCGAGATCGTCGAGGCGGTATCCGGCGGCAACCTGATCATCATGCTGTTCATGACAGCCGTCATCTGTCTGATCCTCGGCATGGGCATGCCGACGACGGCGAGCTATGTCGTGGTCGCAACCTTGATGGCGCCGGTGCTGGTCGAACTCGCCGCGCAGAACGACCTCGCCGTGCCGCTGGTCGCGGTGCATCTGTTCGTGTTTTATTTCGGCCTGATGGCGGACGTCACGCCGCCGGTCGGGCTCGCGGCTTATGCCGCGGCGGCGATCTCGGGCGCCGATCCGGTCAAGACCGGCGTTCAGGCGTTCCGTTACGAAATCCGCACCGGCCTGCTGCCGTTCATCTTCATCTTCAATACCGAATTGATAATGATCGACATCGGCAGCGTCAGTCACTTCCTGGTGGTCGTGGGCTGCTCGATTGTTGCGATGGGTTGTTTCGTGGCGGCGACACAGAACTGGCTACTGATGAGGAATCGCTGGTACGAAACAGTCGTTCTGTTCGTGGTCTGCTTCACCTTATTCCGGCCGGGCTTCTGGCTCGACCAAATCTATCCGCCATTCGAAACTCGTCCGGCGGCCGAGCTTGTCACGATCGCAGGCAATACTCCCCCAAACGGCACGCTGCGGTTCCGCGTCAAGAGCCAGTCACGCGCCGGTGACGATGTCGAGAAGCTCGTCCGGCTGACGCTTCGGGCAGAGGGCGACGGCGCCGCACGCCTGCGCGAAACCGGCTTCTCGGTGGCGACTTTGGGCGACAGGACGTCCATCCAGACGTCGCGCTTCGGCAGCCAGGCTGCGAAATACGGACTGGCCGGCGGCGACGAGATCAGTTCAGTGCTGGTGCCGGCCGAACGGCCGGACCGTTATTGGCTGGCCATTCCGGCATTGCTGGTGCTGGCGGGCATCGTCTTGCTGCAATTGCGCCGGCGCGAGCCGAAGCTCGCCAGGGCCTGAGACGCCCGCTCGCTTCGCCATAAAAAAAAACGGCGGCCCGCTCGGCCGCCGTTTTTATTTCAGCCGTTTAATTTCTCAGGTCGAACTGCCGCCGACGACGCGGACCGGCGCCGATTCCGATTTCAGTCCCGGCTCCTTGGCCGCAACTTTCATCGGTTCCGGCTTGGCAGCCCCCTTCTTCTTGTCGGCGGATTTACCCTTGGCCGACGCCTTCGATTTCGATTTCGCGGCGGATTTCGATTTGGGCTCTGATTTGGGTTTGGATTTGGACTTGGACGTCGGCTTCAACTTGGCGAGTTCCGCCTTCAGTTTTTTGTTCTTCTTTTTCAACGCCTTGATGGTCTCTTCTTTTTTCGACATGTTCGCACTCACCGTTCGCGTTGGGCTAACTCAAGCCGGTCGACATCTGGCAGCCGGGCCCGGTTGCTCAATGGTAGTGGAGACAAGCCACCGAGACCAGCATGAGCATCACTTCGGCGGGCAAATTTTTATGACACATTTATGACAAACACGCGCATATGCGCGCATTTTGCACACATTAGCGCTCGCGCCGCCGATCGCCGCGCGCCAGAAAATCGGCATAGGCCGTCTGAAGCCCTTCGCGCAGCGGCGTTTTCGCCCGCCAGCCGAGCGCGGCGAGTTTGGCACTGTCGAGCAGCTTGCGCGGCATGCCATCGGGACGTCCGGTATCGAAAACGATCTCGCCGTCATAACCGACGACCGCGGCGACCAGACCGGCGAAAGCGCCGATGCTGACCTCCGCGCCGGCGCCGACATTGAGGAATCCGTCGCCGGAATAGTGCTTCATGACGAACACGCAGGCGTCGCCGAGATCGTCGGCGCAGAGAAACTCGCGCATCGGCGCACCGCTGCCCCACACCGTGACCTGCGCCGCGCCTTGCATCTTGGCTTCGTGGAAGCGGCGGATCAGCGCCGCCGGAACGTGACTGTTTTCCGGGTGATAATTATCGCCCAAGCCGTACAGATTGGTCGGCATCACCGAAATGAAATCGGCGCCGAACTGGCGGCGATAGGCTTGCGCCAGCTTGATGCCGGCGATCTTGGCAACCGCGTACCACTCATTGGTCGGCTCCAGCGGCCCGGTCAGCAGCATATCCTCGGTCATCGGCTGCGGCGCGTTGCGCGGAAAGATGCAGCTCGATCCGAGGAACAGCAGCTTTTGCACCCTGACCGCCATCGCCGCGCGGATCACGTTGAGTTCGATGGCGAGGTTGTCGGCGAGGAATTCGACCGGAAACGTGCCGTTGGCGTGAATGCCGCCGACCCGGCCCGCGGCGAGAAAGACCGCGTCGGGACGCTGCTGCGCGATCCACGTTTCGGTCGGTTCCTGTTGGGTGAGGTCGAGCGCGCTGTGTTCGGCCGTGAGTATGTCACAGCCTTCGCACGCGAGGCGTCGCACGATCGCGCTGCCGGCCATGCCGGCGTGCCCCGCGACATAGACGCGCTTGCCGCGCAGGTCGAACAGAAGCGGCGTCTGCCACGTTTCCGATCCGGTCATACCGGACGGAAGCCTACAGCCTAGGCGGGCACAACGCCAGCGGGTATCTGAGAGTTAGGCGCGCGGGGGTTTAGTTGTGTTTTCGGCCCAGCGCCGGCGCCAGGCCTCAAACATCAGGACGGTCCACATCGCGTAGGCCCAGTTGCGCCTGCCGCTGAGATGCTCCGCCCAAAGTTCATGAACGGCGGGCACGTTCAGCAGGCCGCCGCCGAGGCGTTTCGGGTCCAGCAGCTCCTCGGCCCAGGCGCGCAACGGGCCGCGCAGCCATTCCGCCAGCGGAATGCCGAAGCCCATCTTCGGCCGCTCGACCAGAGCGCGCGGCACGTAGCGATCGAGCACCCGGCGCAGCAGCCATTTGGACTGACCATGATGAACACGCATGCGGCGCGGCAGCCGCCACGCAAACTCGACGACGCGGTGGTCGAGCAGAGGCGGCCGCACTTCCAGCGATACCGCCATTGATGCGCGATCGACCTTTTGCAGGATATCGTCGGGCAAAAAGGTCGCGGTGTCGAACAATTGCATCTGCTCGACGAAACGGTCCGGCCCGGCCGGCGGCTGCCATTGCAGGCCGACGGGATGCTCGGCCACGCCATTGGTGAGCGCCGCCGGATCGGGGCACTGGCTGACCAGCCGCAGGTAAAACGCCTCGCGGTCGAGCGGCAGCACCGCCGCCAGCTTGTTCAGTTTGTCGACAGGATTCGCCGCCCTGAGGCGTGACGGCAGCAAACGCGCCGCGGCGTTGATCAGGCCCTCGGGCGTCGCATTGATCGCCGCCGCCAGACCGCGCCGCAGCGCCATCGGCGAGCGCGCGGCGAGCCCGCCGAGGCCATAGCCCAGGGCATAGCGGTTATAGCCGGCGAACAGTTCGTCGCCGCCGTCGCCGGACAACGCCACCGTGACGTGACGGCGCGTCAGCTTTGAAATGAGGTGGGTCGGGATCTGCGATGAATCGGCGAAGGGCTCGTCATACATCTCGGCGAGCTGCGGCACGACCGCCAGGGCATCCTCCGCCGTCACCGTCATCTCGTGATGCTCGGTGCGCAGATGCGCGGCCACCGCCGCCGCGTGCCTGGATTCGTCATAGCCGGCGACGTCGAAGCCAATCGAAAACGTGCGCACCGGGCCGCGTTGCGCCGCCACCATCAGAGCCACCACGGTGGAAGAGTCGATGCCGCCCGACAGAAACGCGCCGAGCGGCACGTCCGAAATCATCTGGCCGCCCACGGCGTCGAGCAAAAGATCGTTCAGTTGCGCCTCGGCCTGCGCTTCACTGCCGGTGAAGGGATGCATCAGGCCGGACGTCGCGACCTCCGCCACCGACCAGTATTGCCGATGGCTGATGTTGCGGCTGGCGTCGATGGTGACGATTTCGCCAGACTTGACCTTGGTCACGCCCTTAAAGATCGAATAAGGCGTCGGCACATAGCCGAAGCGAAGAAAGCTGGCGACCGAGGCCGGATCGATCTCCGGCTTGAGCCCGGCCGCGACCAGCGCCTTCAGCTCCGAGGCAAACCACAGACCTTGCGCATTCGCGGTGAAGACCAGCGGCTTGATGCCGAGCCGGTCGCGGATCAGGTGCAAGCTGCGCTCGGCGCGGTCCCACAGCGCGATGGCGAACATGCCGTTCATGTCGGCTAGCGTGCGGTCGATGCCGCGGTGCGCGAACGATTCGAGAATGACCTCGGTGTCCGACGTGCCCTTGAACTTGACGCCGGCCAGCTCGGCCGAGGCGGCGATCGCGGCGGCGTTATAGACCTCGCCGTTGTAGGAAATCACCCAGCGGCCGTCGGCGGAAATCATCGGCTGCGCGCCGGTCGGCGTCAGGTCGACGATGGCGAGACGCCGCTGCGCCAAAGCGACGCCGGCGTCAGTATCCTGCCAGACGCCGGAGCCGTCCGGCCCGCGATAGGCGATGGCATCGGTCATGGCGCGGGCGCGGCGCTCCAGTTCGGGCGCACTGGCGCTGCGAGAGGCGTCAATCAGGCCGGCTATGCCGCACATAAGCTAATCTTCGCCGGAATGGATGATCCCTCGCCTCACGCGCCACGACCGGACGATCATCATCAAGCGGAAGAACAGCGAATCGAACCAGGTCGTCGGCAAGATCGATGCCGAACCGAGCAACGCGACTGCGTTGAAGGTCGATGTCAGGCGGCGGCTGGAGGATCGCCAGAGCGCAACCAGGGACGGCAAGCGATAAAGGCCGCGATGGCGCTCCCTGATCTGCCGCCAGATCGTGCCCTGCATGCGGGCGGATTTGCTCAGCAGCATGCCGTCGGCACGAACGGTATAGATGAACAATGGCTTCGCAATCTCCAGGCCGCGATAGCCTGCTTCCGCCAGCCTGATATTGAACTCCCAGTCTTCCATGCCGTCGCGCATGGTCTCGTCATAGCCCTTCGCGGCCGACCACGCGGGTTTTCGTATCAGCATGCAATAGGGCAACCGGTTGAGAAAGAGCTGATCGAAGCGGTCGAACCGGTTCTGCAAAACGCCGCCAAGCCCGCCGACCAGACGCATATGCGTGAACACGAAACCAACGTCTTCGGGTGCGGCCTTGAGCGCCGCGACGGTGACCGCCAGATAGTCCGGGTCGAGCGCATCGTCGCAATCGAGCGGCAAAACAAGATCGGCGCGCGCCGCATGGAAGCCGGCATTGCGCGCGCCCGGCAGATAGCGGTTTTCCTGGTCGATCACCTGTATCCGCGAACGAAGCTCGTCGAGCTTGCGCAACGTCAGTGGCTCGGTTGAGCCGTCATTGACGATGATGACTTCGAAGTCGCGAAACGTCTGCGCGGCGAGACTCGCCATCAAGGCGTCGAGAAACCGCCCGCCATTGTAGCAGGGGACGACGATGCTGACGGCAGGCGTCGTCATGTCTATGCGCGCTTGAGTGGGCTCATCATCGCCCAGATTTCTCCCCAGGGCGTGATCAGTTCGTCGACGTGAAGGCCGGCCTGCGCCATCTCGTCGCGGAATTCGGACTGCCGCGGCTCGATCTTGTGATCCGGATCGGAATAGTAATTCACGCCGAGTTCGCGGCGCATCGCCAGCTTCCAGTCGCGCTCGAACAGCGGCACGCGAATGAGAAACCGCCGCGCTTTGGTGGTCGCCTGCAACGCCGTCAGCAGGCCGGCGCGGTCCTTGATGTGCTCGAGAACGTTCGACAGCACGACGACGTCCCATGGCCCGTCCGGAACCGCCTTGGTGGCATCGGATTCGACGAAGGACAGGTTCGGCGGATTATCGCCGGCGCGTGCCTGCCCCAACCGTCCGGGATCGTAGTCGACGCCGGTCACCTTCGCCGCCGGCCGGGCGCGCGCGATGGAGCGCGCCACGGCGCCATAGCCGCAACCGACATCGAGCACGTGGTCGCCGTCAGCGATGCGCTCGATGAAGAAATCGTGATAGCGGGTCAGCCTGTGCTTGGGATGTTCGCCGCGGCCGAACGCCATGGCGCGCTCGTTGACCGCAAGCTCAAGCCGGTCCTGCAAGGCGAACAGCCGGCGCAGCCCTTCCGCGGGATCACCGCGCGACTCGAGAACGAACAGACCGAAGATGAAGTTCTCCCGCAATTTCACCGGCAGAATGCGCCAGATCCGGGACAGGCCTTCCGCGACGACGAGCGCCGCGCGCTTGCTACTCATGAATGTTTTTCCAGCAGTTGGGCGAAGACGGCGCGGTGCCGGTCGAGCCAGTGGCTAATGTCAAAGCGTTCGACCGCACGCTGCCGTGCGGCCGAGGCATAGGCGTCGGGTGCTTGCGCGATCTTCATCATGGCGGCGGCGATCGTCTCGGTCATTGGAACGAGCGGGCGATCCCAGTTCTCCTCGCCGCAGTCTAGGCCGATCCCGGCATCGGACCCAACCAGTTCGGGGACACCGCCGCTCGCCGAATAAAGAACGGGCAAACCGCAGGCGAGCGCCTCCAGCACGGTATTCGGGCAGGGGTCGTTGTATTTCGTCATCACATAGGCATCCGCCGCGCCGTAGATCGATGGCGCGTCTTCCTGCCGGTAGCGGCCCGTAAAGGACAGACAGTGCGTCACCCCCAGCCGATCCGCCAGCGCATCGGCGGTACGCCGCGCGCCGGGATCGACGGTGCCGGCAACCTGCAATCGGGCATCGAGACCTTGCGCGCGCGCCGCCGCGAGACCTGCGATGGTGCTTTCCAACCGGTACGACAAATGATCGCCGATCTTGCCGGTAATCAGAAAGGTGAAAGGGCGCGCGCCGGTGCGCGGCACAGGCTTGAAGCGGCTGGTGTCGACCGCGTTGTAAAGCACCTCACCCGGCCCGGCCCTCACCCCGAGAAATTTCTCCGCCGTACGGCGGCAGAACTCGCTCTGG
>JAUSBQ010000375.1 GCA_030651965.1 Pseudolabrys sp.
CATCATCGGACGCTACTCGCCCGAGGAAGAAAGCAAGCTCGATCAGACGCTGCTGTCGCAGGAGCAATTCGCCGTCGTGGTCAGCAGCAATCATCCGATCCTCGACAAGGGCCCCGCGATCGAACTGGCGCAGACCGTCGCCTATGACTGGATCGCGACGCCGCCGCGAACCGCGGCCCGCCAAGCGCTGATTTCGATGTTCACCCAAGCCGGCCTGCGGGTGCCGGCGGTCAAGATCGAAACCGCATCGACGGAAATCATGAAGGCCGCGTTGCTCGATTGCCAGATGATCGGGTTGCTTCCGGAAGGCATCGCCCGGCGCTATGCCGAAGTCGAGCAGATCGAGATCCTGCCGTTCGAGATCGACTATCCCCCTGCCCCGCTGTTGCTGATTCAGCGCCGCAACGAAACGGCGCTGCCATCGGTCGCACGCTTCTGCCAGACGCTCCTCGATGTCGCCCGCGAATCTAACGCAAAACGCAAGGCGCGCTTATCGCAACTCCCGCATAGCCGCCGCTCGGGACGGATGCCGAAGCAGTAGCCGACATGATAGACATGCCAGACTCTATCGTAACATCGAGCCTGAGCAATTTTACCGCAGCATAAAATGCATGGGGAAGCGGTCTGATGGAGCGAATGCTGATCGGCGCCGGCGCCGGCTATTCAGGCGACCGCATAGATGCTCCCATCGCTGTGGTGCGCGATCTGCGCACGTCAGGTGAGCGTGCCGCCATTATTTTCGAGACCCTGGGCGAACGCACCTTGGCGCTCGCACAATTGCGCCGGCGGGAAAATCCAGGGCTGGGCTACGAGCCAAATCTGAGAGCGTTGCTCGCTCCCGTGCTTAAAGACTGTGTCGATTCCAACATCACGATCATCGGTAACTTCGGCGCCGCCAATCCGCCGGCGGCCGGCGATATCATCGGTAAACTGGCTGCGGAAGTCGGCGCGACGCTTTGCATCGGGATTGTGAGCGGCGACGATATGCTGGGTCCGGAAGGTCTCGATGTGCTGCGCGCCTGCTGTGACAACCTCCCCGACCCGAAATCCCTTGTCTCTGCCAATGCCTATCTCGGCGCCGAACCGATTGTTGAAGCGCTCGACCGGGGCGCGCAGGTCGTCGCCACCGGTCGTGTCGCCGACCCATCGCTGACGTTGGCGCCTTTGATCCACGCCTTCGGCTGGTCCTGCCGGGACTGGGACCGGCTCGGACGCGGCACCATGGCCGGCCATCTGCTCGAATGCGGCGCCCAGGTGACCGGCGGCTACTTTGCCGATCCCGGCTTCAAGGATGTGCCCTCGCCGGAAAGCATCGGCTATCCGATCGCGTCCATCGACAAAGACGGCCAATTCGTCATCGGCAAAGCCAGAGGCGGCGGGCTTGTCGATCGTCGCACCGTGACTGAACAACTGCTCTATGAAGTCCACGATCCGGCTGCCTACCTGACGCCCGACGTCATCGCGGACATCAGCAACGCCAGCCTTGTCGAACTCGGCGGCGACCGGGTGCGCGTCGATGGCGTTACCGGTCATGCCCGGCCCGACACCTTGAAGGTAACGGTCTGCTTCGACGGCGGCTGGCTCGGCGAAGGCGAGATTTCCTACTACGGGCCCAATGCCGTCGCCCGCGCCCGCCTCGCCGGCGAAGTCGTGCGCCGCCGCAGCCCGCCGAATATCCGGATGCGCTGCGACGTCATCGGCGTGCTCAGCGTTCTGGCCGACGATCAAGGCGCCGCGTGGGACGCGGGGGTGCCCGGCGAACCGTCTGAAGACGTGCGGCTGCGCGTCGCCTTTTCCGCGCCCGACAAAGCCACGGTCGAGCGCGCCCTCGCCGAGGTGGAGGCACTCTATTGTGCAGGACCGGCGGGAGGCGGCGGCATCAGGCTGGCGCTGCGGCCGCGCATTGCTGCCACCTCCTGCTTCGTTCCGCGCGACGCCGTCAAGGCCAAGGTCGAGATCGTCGAGGCGCGCCATGCATGATCTGCGTCTTCACGCATTGGCCCATGGCCGCACCGGCGACAAAGGCAATCGCCTCAACATTTCGCTGATCGCCTACGCGCCCGAGATTTATCCGCTACTCGTGCAGGCCGTCACCGAGGATGTCGTCGCGGCGCGCTTCGCTCATCGCAAGCCGACCTCGGTGCGCCGCTATGAACTGCCGAAGCTTTACGCGTTGAACTTCGTTCTCGACGACGTTCTCGATGGCGGCGTCACCCAGGCTCTCAACCTCGATTCGCACGGAAAGACCTTGAGTTACCACCTGCTCGGCATGAGCATCGCCGTGCCCGATGAATTGATGGCATTCGCGCGCGTGCGACGGAACGACGCATAAGAAAACAACGGCTGAAATGAAACACGGTCAACCGAACATTTTTCAACCGCAGCCGCGGCGCTTTCGTCAGAGCGAATTTTATGCCGTGCCGCAACATGACTCCCCGTACCTGACGGCGTTCTCGAAAATGAGACGCTTGGATATTGGCTGCGTGGCCTTTGAGCGGCAGTTTTCATGAATAAGCGCCCGAGGGGCGCATTACGAGACGCACAGGGGGACGGTCTGGCATGACTGCCGGATTCCCTCCTTCGCGTCACAGGGAGGAACAACATGCGCAAGTCTCTGCTTAGCGCCGTCGCTGTGGCTGCCCTTATGTTGCCCGGCACCGCTTTCGCTCAAAGCGGCGGCACCATCAAGATCGGCATTCTGGTCGCACTGGAAGGCGCCTTCGCGACCGGCGGCGCGGATGGTGTCCGCAATGTCGAACTGGCTCTCAAACAGGTGAACCACACCATCGCCGGCAAGAAGATCGAAACCGTCGTCGCTCCGACGGATACCAAACCCGACACCACGATCCGTATGGCCCGCAAGCTTATCGAGCAGGACAAGGTTGACATCATCATCGGCCCGCTTTCCGGCTCCGAAGGCATCGCCATGCGCGATTTCGCCAAGACCATTCCGGACAAGGTGGTGATCAACGGCATTTCCGGCGCGCTTGAGACCACCTGGGTCGATCCCGCGCCGAACTTCTACCGCTTCAATCTCGACGGCTCGCAATGGGGCTACGGCCTCGGCAGCTACGTGGTGAAGACGAAGGGCTGGAAGAAAGTGGCGACGATCGCCGCCGACTACTCGTTCGGCTACACGAACTTCATGGGCTTCGCGGTGGATTACTGCAAGTCGGGCGGCGACATCGTCCAGCGCTTCTGGCAACCGCTCGGCCAATCGGATTTCGGCGGCATCATCGCGCAACTGCCGGACAATGTGGATGCGATCTATCTGGGCCTTGGCGGCACGGATGCGATCAACTTCCTCAATCAATATCAGCAGGCCGGTGAAAAGACCCGCCTGATCGGCGGCACCATCATGGCCGACCAGACGGTTCTGACGGCGCGCGGCCGCGCCAAAGACGCACTAAAGGGCACGCCGACGTCGGGTCCCTTCGCCGCCGACAATAAGGACCCGGCCTGGACGTCGTATGTGAAGCTCTATCAGGACGGCTTCCCCGCCGCCCAGCGCCTGCCCTCGCCGTCGCTGTTCGGGCTGGGCTACTACACGGCCACGCTCGCGGCCATCAAAGGGCTCGAAGCGGCCGGCGGCGATCTGTCGAACGGGCAAGCCAAGTTCAAGGCCGCTCTGAACAAGCTTGAGCTTGCCAGCCCCGTCGGCAAGATCACGCTGAACGAAAACCGCCAGGCGACCGGAACGGTCTTCGTCAACGAAGTGGTCGATGGGCCGGATGGCAACATGACCAGCAAGATGGTGGCCAAGACCGAAAACGTCACCCAGACGCTCGGCATGACGACGGCTCAGTTCAAGGCCCTCGGGCTGCCGTCGCGCGATGCGGTCGACTGCGCCAAGCTGCGCGCCGGCGGCTGAGCCACGGCCGACTGATGTCATCTCCGGTGGCCGGCGCTTTCAGCCGGCCACCGTTTCCTTCGGTTGCAGACTTCACGCAGCGGAAGCGCCGGGAGCGTCTCCGATGACTCTGATCGACTATCTGACGCGCACCCATTTCGCCGAAGCCGCCATCGAGGATGCGCTGCCCGAGGAAGTGGGGCCGCTCTCGCGGGCGCTGGTCCTCGTCGACAACGAGCCGGGAAGTGCTGCCGCCTGCGCGCGCGCACAGGAGGCCCTCTGTCAGACGGCGATCAGTCTGGCGCGGACCGACCGCGCCACCCCGCATGGCGAAGCAACGCTGCGGATCCTGAGCGCCTTGCGCGACATCCGCACCGACACGCTCATCGCCGTCGGTGGCGCCGCCGCCATCGGGCAGGCGCGGCTCGCCGCCGAACATGCCTTGCGCAAGGGCGAACGCCTCACTTTGATCGCGGTCCCGGCCATCCTTTGCGATTTCGGTCTGGCGCGGCGGGTGCGCCTGGGCCAAGGCCAGCCGGTCACCTGCCCCCGTCCCGATCGCGTCATCGCCGATCCGACGGTGCTTGACGGAGCGCCCTCGCGCAGCCTCGCCGCCGCGGCGATGGAGGTGCTGGTCCATGCCATCGAAGCCTATGCCAGCCCCGTCTATCACCCGCCGGCGGACGCGCTTGCGCTCGAGGGCACGAAGGGGCTGACGCGCTGGCTACCCGTGGCGCTGGCGTCGCCCAATCACCGCGAAGCGCAGCGCGAATTGATGGCCGCCGCCTTGACGGCTGCGCTCGCGCTGGAGAAAGCGGTCGGCGGGGTCGATGCGCTGGCGCATCCCATCAAGGCTGAACTGGGCCCCGGCGTGCTGCATGGCGATCTCCACGCGCCGTTGATGGCGGCCATGGCCGACTTCAACACCGAAGCCGTCGGCGATCGATACGCCACCATGGCCGAAACCTTCGGCAGAAACACGCAGGAGCCGCACTTCGGCGCCACGATCGGCGCTTTCGCCCGCGCCGTAGGCCTGCCGACCTCATTGCGCGAGACCGGGATCAATCCGGCCCGGTTCGAGCGTTTTGCGGAAATGGCCGCAAACGACCCCGCTGCCCTGGCCAATCCCCGGCGGCTGACCCCGGGCGACTGCCGCCGCATTCTCGAGGCCGCCTGGTGAGCACAAACAAGCAGCACGCGCGTGCGGCAAACCGCCCGGACCGCCGGCGGCCGGGGCAATTTGCCTGTTGTCACAACGCTATCTCTTATACACTCTCCCAATACCGCGCACAAAGATGGGCGGGAGGAAACAGATGAGTACTGCTCACGCGGTCGCACATGGTGCGTTCGGGCGCGCTTGTCTATACGAACTGGACCGTCCGATGGTGCCGCACGCCCATCGCGAAGGGCATCTGATCTTTCATGTCAGCGGACCGATCGCCAGCGTCGTTATCGATGGCAAAATCCTGCCGCTCACGACCCGGAGCGCGACGGCCATCAGTCCGTGGCAACCGCATTATTTCGCGCCGGTTGACCGCCGGGAACCAACGCTGACGCTCGTTCTCTACATTCGCCCCGGCTGGTTTGTGGATGCGAGCCACACGGCGTTTGAAATCCTGCGCTTCGGCCGCTCATCCGTTGAAATGAGCGACCACATTACCCGGCTGGTCACGGAAACCGCGCGGCTTCTCGCCTCGCACGGCGGCTGCGATGGCTCTTTCGAAGACCGTCTCAGCGACCTCACCCAGGCGGCCTTCGATCAAACCTGGCAGTGGACCAGCGCGGCCGACAGGCCGGCGGCCCAACGATCGGGATTGTGCGATTTCCGCCTGCGGCGCGCGATCAACCTCCTGAGCGAGAAGCTCGGCGAACCGGTCGACCTTGCACAGATTTTGCGGAACGCCGGGCTATCGCGCCCGCATTTCTTCAAGCTATTTCGCGAGCAGATGGGTCTGCCGCCCACGATCTTCCTCAACGCGCTCCGCATGGAGCGCGCCATCGAGCGACTGGCCAGAGGCAAGGAAACGGTTTCCGAAATCGGCCTTGATCTCGGCTTTGCGACGCCGGCGAGCTTCTCGCGGTTCTTCATCGCCAATGGCGTCGTGCCGCCGAGCGCCTACCGGCGCAGTGTCGCGGGCCTCACACACTGAAAAAGGGGTGCCGCACGCCAAAGAACAGACGTTCGGGCTAAATTAGAGACGTTTGGGAAAAGACAGGTCGGGATCTTCAATCTAGCCTTCATTCAACGGTGGCGATGGGTCCGCCACAGGAAGCCGGACCGCTCAGAGATGGACAATTTCCTCACGCGCTATCCGCTCTGGAGCCTGATCATCATTGTCCTGGTCGCAGCGTTCCTGTGGCTGGTGCTGGCGACCTGGCCAGCCGAACTGGTGGCGAGCTGGGGCCGCAAGCAGATCTTCCTGAATGCGCTGTTGGGCGGCATCACGCTGGGCGCGCTCTATTTCCTCGTCGCCGCCGGCTTCACCCTGATTTTCGGCCTGATGCGCATCGTCAATCTCGCGCATGGCTCATTGTTCATGATCGGCGGCTATCTCGGCTACGAGATCGCGCTCGCCTCGGGTTCGTGGCTGCTGGCATTTCCGATCGTCTTCATCGTCGTGGCGCTGATCGGGCTTTTGATGCAGCGCTTCATCTTCTCGAAGATGGAAGGCGAAGAGCTCCGCCAGACGTTGGTCAGCATCGCCCTGTCGATCGTGTTTGCCGACCTCATGCTCTGGTGGTGGGGCGGGCAATCCTATTCGATCCTCGCGCCGCAATTCCTGCAGGGGCCGATGCAGTTGCCCATCGTGAGCAACGTCAACGCCTCGACCGGCGCGATCATCTGGCTGCGCTACCCGTCTGTCCGCATCTGGATCCTGATCGCGGCCATCGTCATCGGCGTCGCGATGTGGCTGGTCTTGAACCGCACCCAACTGGGCATGCTGATCCGCGCCGGCGTGGACGACCGTGAGATGCTGGCTGCTTCCGGCGTGCGCATCCAACTGCTGTTTCTCGCGGTGTTCGGCTTCGGCGCCGGGCTCGCCGGTGTCGCGGGGATCATCGGTGGCACGATCCAGTCGCTGTCGCCCGGCGAGGATATACGTTTCCTGCTGTCGAGCCTCGTGGTGGTGATCGTCGGCGGCATGGGGTCGATCGTCGGCGCGGCATTGGGCGCGCTGATCATCGGGGTGGCCGAGCAGATGGGCTTTGTCTATGCGCCGACCTACTCGATCGTTTTCACCTTCCTGATCATGGCGGCGGTGCTGGCGTTTCGGCCGCAGGGTCTTTTGGGAGCGAGGCGATAGCCCATGTCAGTCGCCGACCACGCCCCTCGCCTCGACGGCCTCGCCGACCAACGATCGTGGTCGGCGCGGATTCCGCTCCCGTGGTGGATCGCCGCGGTAGTCCTGCTGCTGCTGCCGATCGTGGCCAACAATTTCTGGCTGTTCCAGGTGATGGGCTGGACTTTCATTCTCGGCATGATCGGGCTCAGCCTGATGTTCCTCGCCGGCTATGGCGGCATGGTGAGCCTGCTGCAAATGACGATTGCCGGGATGGCCGGCTACATGGTCGCGATCCTGGGGCCGTCCGGCGCCGCTGTCAGCCTCGGCCTCTCCTGGTGGATCGTGCTGCCAGCCGCCTTTCTGATCGCAGCTGCTTTCGCAACGATCTGCGGCGCCCTCGCCGTTCGCACCGACGGCATCTACACGATCATGATCACACTCGCGATCGCCGCCGCCTTCTTCTATTTCACCCGGCAGAACTACACGATCTTCAACGGCTATTCCGGGTTCAACCTCGTATTGCCGCCGAAGATTTTCGGCGTGAACTGGCGCGACCCCGTGGCCTTTTACTATCTCGCGCTTGCTTGCGCCGCGCTTTGCTATGGCGCGGTCGTCTATCTCGCGCGCACCCCCTTCGGCCTTGCCCTTCAGGGCGTGCGCGACAACCCGCGCCGCATGGCGGCGCTGGGATTCAACGTGACCGCCCATCGCGTGGCGGCCTACGCCTTGGCGAGCGTTTTCGCCTCGACCGGCGGCATTCTTCTGGTCTGGCAGAATGCGCAGATCGCGCCGGGCACGATCGGCATTTCCGCTGCGATCGACGTGCTCGTGGTCGCGGTGGTCGGCGGATTGCGCCGCCCGCTCGGGCCGTTTATCGGCGCCTTCATCTACGTCATCCTGCAAGTGTTCTCGACCGACATTCTCGGCTTTTTCGGATTTGCTGCGGATCGCTTCAAGCTGATCATCGGGATCGGCTTTCTGGCGGTCGTGCTGTTCTCGCCGGATGGTGTGCTGGCTTTATGGGATCGCTGGCGCGCGCGGGCAGCGGCACAAAAGGCCGCCGCCGTGACGGGAGGCGGAACATGAACGCGCCTGTCGCGCCCTCCCGGATGAACCTGCGCGGAACCGGCAGTACCAATGACGGCAATGCGCTGGAACTGCGCGGCATCACCAAGATGTTCGGCGCACTGGCCGCGATCTCGGACGTGACGCTGTCCGTCAAGCCGGGCGAAAGGCGCGCCGTTCTCGGCTCGAATGGCGCCGGCAAGACCACTTTGTTCAACTGCATCACCGGGGATTTTCTGCCCACGGCGGGCCTCGTCCGGTTTTTCGGCGAAGACGTGACGGTCTTCCCGGCCCACGAGCGCATCCGCCGGGGCTTGCGCCGCACCTACCAGATTTCCTCGCTCTTCACCGGCTTGAGCGTGATGGACAATGTCTATCTCGCCTGCTGCGGTGTTTCGCGAAAACGTTTCTCGCTGGTCC
>JAUSBQ010000383.1 GCA_030651965.1 Pseudolabrys sp.
AAACACCATGCGCTCTTCTTCCGTCAGCTTCTCCGGAATTTCGTTGCGTGTTGGCTGCGGTTCAAATTCCATGCGCGCCGGGAACACCGGCATCGGTGCGATCGGCTCGTCGATCGGCAACCCTTTGGCGCGCATGTCGCCTCGGTTCTTGACCGTGGCCTCGGCATCGATCGAGCCTTCCGCCGCGAACACCGCGCCGTATTTGCTCTCCGCCTGCTCGCGCGTCACGTAACCGCAACGTACATCGCGCTCCAGCATAACGAGGTCGCGCTCCAGCGGCGTACCGTAACCGCCGCCACCGCCCGATCGCAGAATGTAGGCGTCGCCCGGCTTGAGCACCTGGTTGAACGCCTTGCCGTTGGGGAAGTGCGTTTCCTTCTCAGCCCCGCCGCGCGAAATGGCGACCGAATTTCCTTCGGCCGAAAGACCCTCGAACAGCCCCCACGGCTTGCACTTCACGCGGTCCATCTGCGACGAGAAATTGATCTGGTTGATGGCTTGAACGACCTGCTCGGTGCCGAGCCCGCCGCGGAAGCGTCCGGCGCCACCGGAATCCGGCCGCAGCGTGTAGCGCTCCACCAGCAGGGGATACTTGGCCTCGACCTGCTCGGACGGACCATTGTGCGTGTCGCCGTCATTCATGGCGATGGTCGCGCTCATGCCGTCGCTGTTGTGCTTGGCGCCCCAGCCGCCGCCGATCAGGCCGCCGAGATAGATGTAGAACGAATTGTCCAAGGCCTTGCGGCCATTGACGCGCGCGACCACGAGGTCGGCATGGTGTCCGGCGGCGACCTGGTCCGGCATGGCCGGGCCGACCGCCTTGAAGATCGTGTCGACCACCGTCATCGGATAGGTCATCCACATGCGCATGGCCGCCGGCTTCACCGCGCTGACCACGCGGCCGGCCGGCAAAATAATGTCGAGCGCGCGGAACTGGCCTTCATTGATCGGCATGTCGAGCGGCGACGTCAAACATTTAAAAGCCACCTGACAGCACGACAGGCCCGCGGTGATGCCGGAATTGTAAAAGCCGTTGACCTGCTTGGAGACCTCGGAAAGATCGACCGTCATGCGGTCGCCCTTGATCTCGACCTTGACGCGGATCGGCACGCGCGCGCCGACGCTGATGCCGTCATCGTCCATGAACGACTCGGCCTCATAGACGCCGTCCGGCATGGCCAGAACGCGCTCGCGCGCCAGCCGCTCGCTTTGATCCATGATCGCGTCGATGGCCCCCAGCACGTCGTCGCGGCCGTATTTGCGCATCATCTCGAGGAAACGCCGTTCGCCGGTCTTCACCGCGGCGATCTGGGCGCGGAAGTCGCCCATGGCGCGGTCGGCCAGGCGCACATTGGTCTTGATGATCGAGACCAGTTCCTCGCTGATCTGTCCCTTGCGGTAGATCTTGACGATCGGCATTTGCAGGCCTTCGGAATAGATATCCGTGGTCGAGCCCGACAAAGTGCCGCCGACATCCGGCCAGTGCGCCATGCAGCAGGAGAAGCCGACCAGTTCACCGTCGTGAAACACCGGCACGGTGAAGGTCATGTGATTGAGATGACTGCCGGTGATGTAGGCGTCGTTGGTCAGCAGGATATCGCCGGGCTCGATATCGCCCTTGAAATGGGCGATCTTGGCCTTCACCGTTTCGCTCATGCCGCGGATGAACATCGGCAGGCCGAGACCGATCGACACCGTATTGCCCTCGGCGTCGAACAGCCCGACCGTGAAGTCGAGCGCCTCATAGATGATCATGTTGTAGGCGGTGCGCATCAGATTGATCTTCATCTCCTCGGTGACGGCGATGAGTCCGTTGCGCACGATTTCAGTGACCACCGGATCGATGCTGCGCGCCTTCTGACCGTCCTGATCCTTCTTGATAATCGCGTCCATGATCAGGCCCTTCCGATTTCGATATGCAGATTGCCGAATGCGTCGACCTCGACCTTGTCCTGCGGCCACACCACCGTGGTCGAGGCGTGCTCCTCGATCAGCGCCGGACCGTCGATGCGATTGCCGGCGGCGAGCAGCGTGCGGTCATAGGTCGCCGTCTCGACGGTGCCGATGGCGGAGAAATAGACCGGGCGCTTGCCGCGGAAGGCAGCGTCCGGCGATGCCCCGCCCTTGGCCATGGCTTCCCGTTCGGGCTTGCGCATCAAGCCGATCGTGGCGGAACGCAGCGAAACGATCTCGGCCTTTTCGTCGGCGTTCGAATAGCCGTAGCGCGTCTCATGCACGGCATCGAAATGCTTCTTGATGCCGGCGCGGTCCTGGGTCTTAAATAGTTCGATCGGAATGTCGACGGAAACCGCGTGCTCCTGCCCGACATAGCGCATGTCGGCGCCGCGCTGATTGACGACTTCCACCATCATGTCGCGGCTGCGGCTCAAATCTTCGGCGCCGCGCTTTTCCATCGCGCTGTAGAGCGCCTCCATTTCCTCGAACGAGGCGTCGGCGAAAGGCTTAAACCAGGTGTTGACCAGGTCGCGGCGCAGATCGGCGAACAGCATGCCGTAGGCGGAAAAATGCCCCGGCGCAAAGGGGATGATAACCTTGGCGATGCGCAATTCGCGCGCGATCATCGTCGCGTGCAGGGGACCGGCGCCGCCATAGGCGATCAGCGCGAAATCGGCCGCATCCAGGCCGCGTTCTGTCGTCACCCAGCGCACCATGTGCGACATCTTGGTGGCGGCGACGCGCAGGATGCCGTCGGCGGCTTCGACCGCATCGAGACTCAGAGGTTTGGCGATCTTCGTATCGATCGCGGCGCGCGCCGCGTCGAGATCGAGCGTCATCTCGCCGCCGAGAAAGCGATCCGGCGTCAGGCGGCCGAGCACGAGATTGCAGTCGGTCACGGTGGGCGATTCACCGCCCTGCCCGTAACAGGCCGGGCCTGGCTGTGCGCCGGCGCTTTCCGGGCCGACACGCAAGGCGCCGGCTTCGATGTGGGCAATGCTGCCACCGCCGGTGCCGACTTCCTGAATGTCAATCATCGGAATTTGCAGCGGCAGGCCGGAGGCATAGCCGCCGACCAGCGCGCCGCCGGTCATCAGCACCTCACCATCATAGATAACGCCGGCCTTGGCCGTGGTGCCGCCCATGTCGAAGGCGATGGCGTTCTTCAGGCCGATTTGCGCACATAGGGTCTTCGACCCGATGACGCCGGCGGCGGGGCCGGACTCGAGCATGCGGATGCAGGAATTCTGCGCCTCTTCGATGTCGAACAGCCCGCCGGTCGATTGAACCACAAGGAATGTTCCGGTGAAGCCGGTATCGGCCAGATGCGTATCCATTTCGGTCAGATAGCGGCGCACGCGCGGGCCGACATAGGCGTTCGCCGCCGTGGTCGAGGTGCGCTCATATTCGCGGTATTCTTGCGACAGTTCGTGCGAAGCGGTCACGAACAGGTCGGGGAATGCCTTTTCGACAATGGCCTTGGCGCGCTGTTCGTGCACCGGATTGCGGTAGGAATGCAGAAACAGGATGGCGATCGCCTTGACGCCCTTCCTGACCGCCTCGCCTGCGACCTCGAGCACCTGCGCCTCGTCGAGCGGGATCAGGATCTTGCCGGACGCATCCATACGTTCGCGAATATCGAAACGCATGTCGCGGTCGATCAGCGGCACGTGCTTCTTGAAGAACAGGTTGTAGGCTTCCGGCCGGTTGACGCGGCCGATCTCGTAGATGTCGCGGAAGCCCTGCGTCGTCAGCAGCGCGCACGGCGCGCCGGTGCGCTCCAAGATCGTGTTGATGGCGACCGTGGTGCCGTGCAGGAACAGTTGCGCCGCCGAGAACGCCGCATCGGCCTTGCCGACGCCGGTCTCGATGCCGTCGACCAGCCGTTGCGGCGTGGTCAAAGTCTTGCCCAGTTTCAGCCGCCCGGTTTTCTCGTCAAAGGCCGCGACGTCGGTGAAGGTGCCGCCGACATCGGCCGACAGGCGCAAACGGCCTAGATTTGTCTTCATATCCACTGAAAGCCACTCCGTACTCGATTAAGGCGTCATCAGGTCTGTCGCCCGCATGTCGGTGATGAAACTGTGCGCCGCGGCATGCACGATGAACAAAGGCAGGCGCGCGGCCTCGGCGGCGGATTGCGGCGTTACCCCGCAGGCCCAGAACAGCGCTGTCTTGTCAGGCGGCATTGGCGGCACCGGGCCGCCGAACATCGGATGCGTCGTATCGGCGCCGATCGCGGCCGGATCGCCGATATGAATGGGCGCGCCGTGATTGAACGGAAATCGCGCCGACACCTGCGTGGCGGTGATCGCCTGCCGCGGCGTCAGCCAGCGCATGGTGACGATCAGGTCGCCTTTGAACGGCCCTGCTGGCTTGGTTGGTTGATTGGTTCGCAACACCCAGCGGTCCTTGTCGGTCGGGACGCCGGCGCGCTCGAAAGCGTCGTCGAAGGTGATGCCGGAGCCGATCAGGAACGACACCAGGTCGTCGCGCCACAGGTCGGTGATATCGGTACGGTCGGCCTGGCGCTCGCCATCGATAAACACCGAATAGCGCGCGCAATCGGTGCGCAGATCGGCATTGGGCGCCAGTCTGTGCGGCACCGGATCGCCGGCATCGAGAACCTCCAGCACCGGACAGGCGCGCTGGTTGCGCTGGCAATACAGCATGAAGTCGAAGGCATAGGCCTTCGGCATGATGGCGAGGTTGACCTGCACGAAGCCATGCGCGAGGCCGCGGCTGGTGCCGGTCATTCGGCCGGCGCGAATTTCGGCGCGAATGCGCTGGCTCTCGAGCGGCGTGTCGGCCTTCATGCCGCGCCTCCCAAGAAATCAGAATCGAGTTCGACTTCGTAAATCTGCGCAAAGCCGGTGCGGTCGGAGGTGAAGACGACGCGCTTGCCGTCCGGCGAGAAGCGCGGATGCGGATGCGTGTGCTGGCGGGCTTCGACCGCGACCGGGCCGTCATTGTAGGGAAACGGATGCGCCCAATGCGCGCCCTCCGATGTCGCCTCGCTGGCGCAGAGGAATTCCGGCGTGCCGTCGAGCGGGATGATGTGCAGGCCCTGATCCGGAAAATTCGTGTCGCAGACGAAGCGCGTGCCTGTGGCATCGGGTGCCGCATGCCAGGCCGGAAAATGGTGCAGCCAATGCGCCTCGCCGGTATCGATATCGAGCAAGCGCATGCCGCGCGGCCAGTCGACGAAGGCGATGGCGCGTTTGCCGGGCAGCCACACTTCGTGCGTCACCCACTGCATCCTGTCTTCGCGCTGATAGACGCGGCGGTTATTGGCGCCGTCGCGCGCCACGGTCCAGACCCGGTCGGTCAAGGGGCCGGCATAGAGAATGAGATTGTCGTCATCCGGGCAGAACTGCGGATGACCGATGGTGTCGCGCTCGAGAATAACGCTGCTCTTGCCGGTCTTGGTCTCGACGACAATGAAGCGGGACACCTTGCCGGTCTTGACCGGGATCGCCCACCAGTCGCCATTGGCTGAGAGCGCGGTGGTGCCCATCGCCGCGCCGACCATGCCCTTTTCGCGCATCTCGACCGCGCCGAAGTCGGCGAGCTGGGTCTCCTCGAAAGTATCGAGATCGACTTTCCACGCGCCGGTGCCGGCGGTGAAATAGACAAACCGCCCGTCCGGCGATGGCGAGATCGACCACTCCGCCAGATCGGGACGATCCGTCGCCTGGACCAGTTGTCCCGATGCGCGGTCCTCGAAGAAGATCTGCGGCGTGCCGGTTTGATGCGAAATAAAGATCAATTTGGTGCCCGCGCGGTCATAGGCCGGGACGAAAAAGAACGGATGATGATGAACACATGGGCGATCCGTCACCTGCCGCACCCTCCGCTTCGTTCGCGCGTCGGACACGACCCGCGCCTCTGTCTTGTGGCGGCTGCCTTTCACGCCTCGCCCTCGATCGACTTCGGCGCAGCCGCCGCAGCCGCACGCGCGGCGCCGCCCGGCAGCAGCGAGCCCAGGCTGAAGGCAGGGAAGCGCCAGTTCAGCGCCAGGAAGGCGACGCCGACGCCATTGCCGATGATCCACAACGGCGCACCGGTCGGCGCAATAATGGCGACCACACCGCAGATCAGCAGCAAGATGCGGTCCGGCCAGATCAGGTTGCGCCGGAAAAATCCGGTAATGCCGACAGCCCACAGGCCGGTCGGTATGAACAGGCCGAACGACGCGATCAGGACGTTCTCCAGCGGCCCCTGGAACAGCAACGCACTGTCGGCCACGAAGGCGAAGGGGATGAGGAAGGCGACGAAACTCATCTGGAACGCGATCCAGCCCGTCGTCCATGGACTCGTTCGGGCGAGACCGGCCGAGGCGTAGGCCGCGAGTGCGACCGGCGGCGTCACCATCGACAGCACGCAGTAGTACATGACGAAGAAATGCGAGGCGAGCACAGGCACGCCGAGCTTCTGCAGCGCCGGCGCATAGAGCACCGCGCCGATGATGTAGGCCGCCACAGTCGGCAAGCCCATGCCCATGATGATGCAGCCCGCGATAATCAGCAGCAGCGACCCGGCGAGCGTGCCGCCGCTCACCGAGATCAGGCCGGCGGAGAACTTGAGGGCCAGGTTGGACTGAATAGCGACTGCGATGACAATGCCGATAGCGCCGATCGGCACCGCGATTTCGGCGGCCTGCCGGCCAGTGTCGCGGATCATTTCCAGCACGCGGCGCGGCCCGAACCAGTCGGCCTTGCGCAGGAAGGCGACCGGGAAACAGGCGGCCGTGGCATACATCGCCGCCGTTTGCGCCGAATAGCCGTAGACCAGGCAGGCAATCAGGAGGATCGGCGGCAACAGGAGATGCAAACGCGGCAGGATCGGTTCGACGTCGTCGACCGCCTGCGATGGCAGCGTGCCAGTGCCGGTCTTGCGCGCATTCAGGTCAACCAGAATATAGAGCGCGACATAATAGGCGACGGCCGGGATGACGCCGGCCAGCGCGATCTGCGTATAAGGAACACCAAGCAGTTCGGCCATGACGAAGGCGGCGACGCCCATCACCGGGGGCATCAATTGTCCGCCGGTCGAGGCGATCGCTTCGGTCGCCGCCGCCCGCTCTGGCGGCACGCGCGACTGCACCATCAGCGGAATCGTGAACACGCCAACCGCCGCAACATTGGCGACGGCGCTACCGGTGATCGTGCCCATCAGGCTGGAGCCGACCACGGCGACCTTCTGGCTGCCGCCGGTGGCGCGGCCGACGAGCCGGATCGCCAGATCGATAAACAGCCGGCCGCCGCCGATCGCCGC
>JAUSBQ010000387.1 GCA_030651965.1 Pseudolabrys sp.
GTACAGCGGACACATCCGCCGCCGCGTCTTGTGACCCAAGCGATCCAGAAATGGTTCGAGCCAGCGTGCAAGCTCATCTTCCCACTTCGACGTCGTGTCTACCATTGGTCGGCCCTCCAGAAGCCGACCACTCATGAATCATTGAAAATCTGATTCGGGAATCCAGTTTCGTCGATAAATCCAAAAATCTGCCAAAGTAGTGCTAGTACGAGTAATCCAATCCCTACTAGCGTCGCGAACTTAACCATCATTCCCCCAATCGAGACCAGACCCACAGCACACAAAGGTTGCCAAAATGAATGGGACTATAAATATTGCGCAAGCCTTAAAAGATGAAGTTGCGCGCCTCCGTCGAGTCTTGGCGCAGAATATCAAGGTGGGCGAAACTTTTCCCGGTGATAGTCAAGTCAAGCGGATCGAAGCTCTCATTGATCAACTTGACGATTCAATAAAGCTAAGCGACAGATAAGCTGAGCCCGTCGTCCTCTCGGCTCGTATCCACCACACCCGCCCAATGGCAAGCAGGCCGCAGGGCTCTTATTGCGGATTCACAAGTGCTTGCAACGCCGTCACGGCGTGACAATAGCGCGAGGCAATGAGCCTGAACCGTCCTCCACGGGAGCGACAACTGGCTGCTCTTCAACTTCTCGGGCCGATGACTTCTTCCGACTCGCTGCTCTTTGGAGTCGCTTGACGTTCTGAGCAGCCGCTTTTGCTTCCTCTCCGTCGATAAGGTCGCGCTTGATGATATCATTTACGAGCAATGAACGCAGATAGTCGATATCTACTTTGATGCCAGAGCCGAGACGACGAATCTCTTTTCTGAGGTCGTCCAGCATGTCATCAGAAACCAACAACGCGGCCACGGTGAATTTGTTTGTGACCTGTTTTTGATGGAGCAAGTCAGCCATCGTGCTCTTTGAAAAGCCCTCACGACTGAGGTTACCAAAGCACTCCAAGATTTCACCGCTTTTTGGGCTTGATGAAATGAGGTCAACTTCGCAGACTAAAATCTTTTCTATGGGCTGGCCAAAGTGAACCTTATAGACTCGCCACATCGCACCATTGGTGAGCACAACCCATTCGATTCCTTCGTTAGCGGCGTAATCAATAGCTTGCTTGACGTGAATATCTTTGAGTTCGATGCCGATAGCTTTGACCTCGATAAGATATCTTATCGTGTCGTCTACTCTTACGGCTAAGTCGACAAACGTCCCACGAATGGCATATTGGCTAGTTACCTCATGGTATTTGTCATATCCGCATGCATCGGCCAAAATATCATTGATGACGGTGACCGTGTCGGCCTCGCTGATGTCTTTCTTTTGTATCGCCGACAGGACGCCCTGATAGCGCTTTAGCTGTGTTGAAATGCGTGCCGATACTTTTGCCGATATGCCCATCGAGACCCCCACCAATTCCGAATACAAAGGCGCGCGCACGCCATTAGAATGCATACGGGCAGTTGTGTCGAGACGAATCTGAGAGCTGAACCCGAGAGGAGCCATGTCCTCTCGGGTTCGTATCCAGCGACCGCACGACGCCCGAGGGGGCAAGCGTCGGATGGGCCGGCCGCTGAAACTCAATCCACTAAATGCAACCCGCGCTTTTCGGCCAGCGCCGCAAGCCACGTCGATGGTCCCTTGGGCTTCTCATTGACGAGCGGCACTGGAGTGCCGACCGGCGCGCCGGGGTGTGCGATGCTGTGGCCGCCTTCGACCTTGTCCCATGACGCGAGGCTCGTGCCGGTGTCGTCGAGTTGGACATAGCGATTGCAGACGACATGCTTTGGCAAAGCCTCGGGCCATCCGGCCGGATACGGATTCGCGTTGCCCTCAAGCGTGGCCTTGATGAATTTCGTCATGCCTTCCACGGCATCCCACGCTGCTTGCCGCGCAAGTTCAAGATACTCGGCGTCGTCGCCTTCACCCGAGGCAAGCGAAGCGGCTGACCGTTGCCGCTGTGTCGTCTCCGTCTCGATGGCGCGCGCGTGGCTGACCTCCTCGGGCGCATGTTCGGGGAGCGGCTCGTAAGTATTTCGAAGCCGCGTCCATTCCGACTCGGCGTAGTTGAGTTGCCGAATGAGCGATGCGTTTTCGCGTTCGAGCACTCGCACGCGGTCGCGCATTTCAAATGCTGCATTTCCCATTTTACTTCCCTCCCGCTGCCAACGCGGCAATCTTCTTTGCGGCTTCGCCTTTGCCACTCTTCAACTGAGGCGGCTGTAGGTCAGCGTACTTGCTGACAAAGGCCCCACCCGCGCTCTCGACCTTGGACAGCACAGCGCGCACCGCGCCAAGCTGTTCGAACTCCCCCTTGGTCGCGGGGAAATACTGAGCGGCGAAGATTCGCAACTCGGCGTGCTGCTTGCGGTCGAAGCCCGAGACGAAGGGCGAGGCGTCGAGGATGGCCGCGACCGTTTCGAGGTCGCCGTCCATGACGGCCCTATGGAAGAAGTCCGTTCGGTCGCCGGGTTTCATCGATTTGACGTGCTCACGGATTTCGCTCGCAACCTGCGAGACCGACGTCTTGTCGGCGTTCGGGTTGACGAGCTTGGCCGCAATCGACTTCTCGATGTCAGCAACGCTTGCCTCGATTGCCTTGCGCTGACGGTCAACGACTTCGCCGGCACGCCCGAAGGAGCGGGACATTGCTTCGCGGAGCGATTCCTCTTGGCCGTTGACTTGATAATTCCCGGCCGGCTCGCCATTGCGGGAATTCAGATGCACGACTTCGCCGGTCGGGGTTGCGGTGCTCGTGACGTATTTCTTGACGTCAGTCATGTCGCCGAGCGCGTCGTGCATCGTCCGCATCGCCACCTCTGCCGCACCGAATGCACGGGAGCCGGGTGTGCCCGGTTTATCGAGAACAGAGCGGTGCGGCAGCAGCATCATCGGCGATACTGCCAGCGGCAGGTCGGCGCGGATGGTCGGCTTTTCATTTTCATTTGGCATTTTCGGTCTCCAGTTCTGGTTCGAGTTGAGTCTTATTCCCCGGCTTTTCGGGAGTATCGCCAAACCGCAGGCGGTGTGTTGCAGAAGTATCGAAGCGCATCGCAGGAATGGTCGTTTGCCCCGGAGTCCAAATCATCCGGCTTGCGCGGGTCGCGGATGATGAACGGTGCGGTCTGCCAGAAGTGGCTGCAGCGCGCCGAAAGCATGAGCCCCGGTTTGCCGGTCTTGTCGCGCGTGGCGATGAGGCGGTTGCGAATCGCGGCCCATCCTTGGATGCGGCCCTTGGCCGGCTTTGTCAGGTAGACATTTTCCGTCCTGAAATAATTCAGGAGCGTGTCCTCATTGCCCGAGAGGCCGACCGCATCGTCGCCGACCCCGTTTGCTGCCATATTGTAGCGGGCGCAAATCTCTCGAATCGATTCCGCGACCTTGCTCGGCGGCCAGCCGAGTCCGGCGCTGATGTCATCGGGACGATGCGTGGACAATTCGTCAAATATGATGAGCGTCCCTTTCGGGCCGACGCCTTTAATCGAATCCGAGAGATAGCCGCCGAACAATGTGACGCACGGTGCTGCCGTTCCCCAATCGAGCGCGAGTGACTTGGCGTAGAGTATGTCCGTGGAGAACGGCAACGCGCTCGGCAGCATGTGAGTGGCCTCGCTCAAGCAGTCGGCGAAGAACGCGCCGCGTGCGATGTTCCATGAACCCGAGAGCCAAGCCTCGGCCAGCGCCTCGTCGCCGCTGCACGACGCAAGAATTTTTGTTTTATAGTCGGCGTGATTCAGATACGGATTGTCCAAGTACGTGCCAGCGCAATGCACCCACGTCTCGCCTTCAACTACAAAGGGGTGCCACGCAGGCGCGGCCGAAATGTACTTCGATTGGAGCAGTTGATGCTGCGAACCCCCTGGGTTGGCGGTCATTATGGTGGCAAGCGGGATATCTGCTGGCGACCTCAGGTTCGATTTCAAAAGCTGAACCCACCGCATTTCGCGCAGCAGACCGGCTTCGTCGATGCAGAGCAGCGTGGTTTCGCGGCCCATGTATTTGCTGACATCGCGATGCGATTCCAACTGACCAAATTCGACGGTGCCGCCGTCCGCGATGCGAACCATGTGCTCTTGCTTATTGAAGCGGGCCCGCCCTCCGGGAAATGCTTGGTCCAGAATCGTCACCATCAGTTCTTCGATGGCCTGAAGCCCTTTGTAGTTCTCGCGCAGAATTAGAACCTTCGCCGCCGTCCCGTATTTCGTCAGGTGGCGCAAGATGCGCAGCGCCATCGCGTGCGTCTTGCCGGGACCGCGCCCGCCTTCGAGAAGCAGATTCCAGACCTCGGGAATTTTCAGAACGCGGCTCTGCCATTCTGTTGGCTGGATGCCGGCGTGAACCGGTGCCTTCATGGTGTCGGTCATAGTCATCGCGTGGTCCCTCCTGTGCCCGAGAGAGGGGCAAGCGCGACCGGCCGGGTGACCTTGGGGCGCTCGTTGATGACGCGCATGTACTGCTCGGGTGTGTACGAATCCGGCAGGACGATGGTGATGTTCGGTGCCGTGGTCGGCGGCGCGGCAGTCTCGGTGTACCCATGGCGCGTCTTGAGCAGGAAAAGCGCGGCGACGGCATAGCCTTTGCGCGCCGCCTGCTTCAAAATGTCGACAAGCTCCATCTCCTCCAGAGCAGCGCCGTGCTCCCACGCAACGCGGCACCGCTCATCGCGTTGGAAGAGCTTCTGCAACGTGGCCTTGGTAAGGCCCATCTCGGCGGCGATGAGATTCTGACTCGCGCCATCGCTGGCACGGCGCTTGATGAACTCTAAACCGGTGTCGGTTATGCTGACGGTGCCGAGCTTATCGTCGGCGCGCGTGATGTACGGCGGCATAGGCATGGCGACCGATGCGATGAATGATGCCGTCTCGTCGTCGGCCGGCGCGGGAGTTTGTTTCGGCTTCTTCATTCGCCCCTCCCAGCCTGATTCAAAAATTCGGCGCGTTCTCGACGCTCGCGTTCGCGCAACTCCTCGGGCGTCAATTTGATGGTGACCGGAGCCGGGCCTTCGGGAAGCGTGAGCGCGGCGGCAACCTTCGCAAGGTGCGCGAGCGACTCGGCGGTCGGCGCGGGTCGAGGCGTCTCGGGTTGCGCAGCGACGGCACGTTGTGCGGCGATGAATGCGGCGGTCTTATCGGTCATGATGTGGTCTCCTTGGGCTTGTGCGCGGTGTCGTCCTTACCTACGGCGTTCCACTCCGCCTCTTGCATGGCGAGCAATGCGCGCCGCGCGGCGCGGGCCTGCCTTGCGTGGATTTGGCGGCACTCGTGCGCAGGGTCATGTGCGATGCCGGAGCGATAGCGGTCGGTCATGGCTTGGCCCTCCGTTGGGGCGCGCCAGTGCGGCGCGTATCGTCGTATGTTCCGAACTCGCCGCGTGCGGCCTTGGCCCGAAAGTGTGAGTCGATGGTCGCGCCGGCCTCGATGCGCTGGTGAGCCGTGGTGAAACCCAAGGGCTCGCCCCGGCCAATCACATTGGCATCGCGCGTCATCGGGTTGCGCGCGCCGCTGTTCACCTTGGCGGCCGGCCAAGGCGCGGCCGGCGGACTCAGCGGTGCCCTGTGCGACGGCGCGGCCGGACGGCCGATGGCGCGCGGCGGTGGATTCATCGCGCCAATGAGGGCTGAGAACGGGCGAGTCGGTGCGTTCATGGCTGGCCTCCCTGTGCGATGGCCCGAGAAGCCGTGCAGGCGGTGCCGATAGGGGCGAGAAAGGCGGCCGATTTGCACGAACGCCGTGCGTTCCCCCTGCAATTGCTGGAAGTCGGTGCAAGAAGTGGCCGCCGTTGGCGCAGAACTTCGTTTCGACCCGCTGTCCGTGTGGCAGTCGGCGGCCTTTTTGGCGCGGCCGGGACGCGGTTGGCGGGCGAAAACCCGAGAAGCCGGGAGTCCTGAGTCCCGTGGAGTCCAATGGACTCCGCATCGTGCTCCCACCCCATCCGAAGGGAGGCTGGTTTCGACTCGACGTTGAGACCAGAGGAAGATGCTGAGTCCATTGGACTCGGTTGGACTCGGGACTCGGCTTCCTTGCTTTTCGGGTTAAAAATCAATGGTGCCTCCTCAAAATGGGATTTCAGGGGCGTCGACCGGAGGCGCGCGCTCCTCGGGCAACGGCAATCGGATTCCCAAGAGTCCCCGAGGCCGTTGTGAATCGATTGCCGCCGCAATGCGGTGGCGTTTGACAGTCGGCGATGCGGCCAGCACGGCCTCGCACAATTCGGTCTTGATGTCGGGACGCGCTCCGTTGCTGGCGCACCATTGCTGGTAAGCGACATATAGGGCGGTCTCGGTGATGAACGCTTTCGCATCCAGCACGCAGCACTCTTCAACGAATGTTGCGGTCGGTGATGCGGCGCGCTGGAAGCTCTCCTTGGCAGCGTCACTGGATTCAGTCTCAGTGAATTTGCCATTCGCTTTAAGGCGGTCGTATCCCTCCAATGCCCAATTCAGAATTCCCGGCAGTTCGGTCCTTAGTTTGTCCGTGAGCGCCTTGTCCTCGCGACCAACGAAAGTATTCGTCATGCGAAGCACAACTAGGCGAGCGCTGAACGCGGAAGAGTCGTCAGCGAAATTCGGGATTTTGTTTACCAGCAGGAGAAAACGAGTGAGCAGCTTCCCGACCCAAGAGACTCTATTTTTGCGGTCGACTTGTACGTTGTCTTCGCCGCTGATGGCTTTGAGGTGACCAGTGACGGTTACCTTGTCAATCTTGGGGCCTATCGCAGCCTCCGAGATGATGGCCGCAGTCTTGGCAATAAGCGGTTGCCGACCGAATGGCTCCTGCGCGAGCGCCTGCAGCGAAGATGCTGCGACGTTCAATTCGCCGAGCAGCATGGTGATGACGCGGGCGATTGTGCCTTTGCCGCTGCGTCCCGGCCCGAGAAGGACGAAAATCTTCTGCAACGAAGTATCGGGAAGCAGCAGGTATCCCATAATCTCCTGCAGCAAAAACACTTCGCCGGCCGTAGTGCTATCGAGATTCGATGGCCAGTATTGTTCGAGCGTGTTGAGCCAAAGTGGACATGCGGCATCCGGGTCGTAGTCAAAATTCAGTGCGTTCCGCGTAAAGAAATTTGGCGTTGGCTCAGCGCATTTTCGAGTCGGGACATGCAGAATGCAGTTCTGCAAGCTGATGCATTCCAATGGCGAAGGATTGCCGGCGTCATTCAGCCAGCATGGCGGAGCCATCTCGTCGCGCGCGGTGTAACTCTCGCATTTGAGCGCGTGAAAGAGCGCCGACCACTGCTTGGGCTCCGCGTCATAGGGCCGTTCGACCCACGCGCCTCCGTCTTCGCCTTGCACCCTAACCACTGCCCAATTGAAGAACGAGACGATGTCAGACATCACCGCGAGGTCTTCAAGCTCGTGATAGGCACCCTTGCGGTAGTCGAGGAAGTCGCCATTCCAATGCAGCAGCGTGGGACGCTTGCACTGGCGGAACTTCTCGGCAGTCGTAACCCAGTCCTTCCGCTGGAGAACGACAGGGAGCCGGAAGTCGCGAGGTGGCGCGGCTAGCTGCTCTATGCTCTCGGGTTCGGGCCGGGTCACCGGGCGCGTGACTTTGTTCATGGCCGCTCCTGCAATTTGCCGGTGGCGTCGACCACGCCGCTACGCATTCCGTAGGACTCACCCGCGAGAGGGCTTGGCATCGCAACGCTGAATCCGGTCGTTTCACCGAAGAAGCAGCCAAGCCAAGCGATGTCATCGGCGTCGTCTGCGGTATCAAACGTTCCCGACCCGACAACTCTGTTGTCGGCGTCGATAAGTGTATAGGTGTACGGCGGAGCAATTCCGGCGGCGCGGTTGGCCTCAAGAATTTTCGCTGTCTTGTCGCGCACCATCCAGTAGTAGTCGCGGCGTCGTTCGGCGACCGGCATTCCGTTTGGAATGAGAAAGACGTTTTCCGTGTCATCGCGCTCGTACCAAGTGAGCATGCGAAGTTTCCACAGCTTGCCAGCGCCGAAGCCCGGCGGCGTTGCGACCGTGGGTGCGCTCAAGATTGCACCGACTTCACAAAGGCGTTTACGCCGCCATTGCGAATCCATGTGTCGAGCGCGTCACGGTGGAAGCGGCGACCGTTTCCGACCTTCACCGACTCCGGCGCGGTCTTTTCTGAAACGTACCGTGCGAGCGTCTGCTCGCTGATGCAGATGTAGTTCGCCGCCTGTTGAGCGGTAAACCAAACCTTTGGCGCGAGGAAACCGCCAGCGATAAGGGCGGCAACAGCAGCCTCACCACCGGCAATGCCCGCCTGGCGGAAGCCATCGGCGAAAAAGTCTTCGTTGGTTTTGAGTTCGGGAATCGACGACATAGCGGACCTCCCGCCCCGTAGGGCTTTGGGCTCGCCAGCGATACGAGGCTGCAGCGTGCGCCTCTTCCCCATCCTGCCGAGCCGGTGTCCGAAGAATCCGGTTTAAGGTAGGGGCCGCTTATCAATCCGCACGGCGCTCGTCGCTGCCGTGAGGTGGCATTATTAAAGGCGTCGTACTCAATCTCAGGGTTTGCAGTCAAGTCGCCGGTTCGTGTTAACCCTTGACCCGCTGAATTGCGGGTTTTGCGTCAATCCTTCTGCAACGTTTTTCGTTGCACAATTCGGTCATGGGTAGGGTCCAATCCGCCATATTGCGCTGCCTCCGCGACGGCGTGGCGCTGACGACCCGAGAATTGACGGTCGGCGCATTCAATACTTGGACTCCGTCAGGCGCGTCCGCTGTGCGCCGCGCGTTGGCCACTCTCAAGGCCGACAAGCTGGCATCCTGCACGGCACGGCGCTGGCGACTTCACAAGGCGCTTGGTCAAACGAAGCGGCGCAAACCGAAAAAATCGAAGCAGTGGACAGCGAGGCAGGGCCGCGACGAATTGGCCGGGCAGGAGGAATTGCCGCTCTAACCCTTCATTAGTTGCATCATGCGCGCACTGATTTTTCGCTGCGCAGCCCGCAACGACGAACCGACCAGCAGCGCCCGCGTGATGTAGCCTTGGCTGACACCGACCAGCGAATGCCCGAGGAGCAAGCGGATATCCAGTTCATTGACGCCGATTTGCGCGGCGACCGTGCGATAGGTGTGCCGCCCGGCGTTGCCGCTGTGCGTGAGTTTGCGGTGCCTCTCGTGCGTTTCAATGAGGTGGCCGTCCTTGCCGGGACCGGGAAAGACCCATTCGTTGCTGCGTGCCTCGAACGCGATGCGGCCGGCGGCGCGCGCGAGCTTTAGCTGTCGAACGATTGGCAGGCTCATCGGAATCTCAATATCAATGCCGGTCTTGGTCTTGCCAATTACGACCTTGCGTTTGGCGCAATCGACACCGTCCCAACGCAAGCGGGCAAGCTCTCCGGGCCGCATGCCAGTCAGCACGCAAAGCCGATGGTAGGCCGCACGCAAAGCGTCTTTCTCTTCGATGGCATCGACCTGCGCTGCCCATGCTGGAAACTCGGCGAATGGAATTGCGCGGTTCGCGCGCTCTTGCTTGTTCCACTGAACGCCGGTCGCCGGGTGCATAGCTGGCAGTGAACGGTTGAATTTCTGCGCATGGCGATAGGTTGCCCGAAGGAGGCGAGCCGCATTGTTCGCCTGTACAGGGCCGCGCTTTTTGGAAAGCGCGAGGTGCCAGTCGCGTACCTTCTCGGGTGAATTCGAAATATCCGCGAGCGACTGATGTTCCCATAGCCCGAGGCAACGCTTGAAGATGCCTTCGCAGTCCGCCAGCCAACGGGTCCGTAGCGTGGCTTTGTACGCTACGAACGCTTCCGCCAACGTGACGCCGCGCGGCGGGGTGATGACGAACTTGCCGACCGCCCGCTCACCGATGATTTCGAGCACCCGAGCGCGCGCTTGGTCGGCCTTAACGTGCGGCCACTCACCGAGCTTGCGGCTGATTGTCTTGCGGTGGCCGTTTTCACGCCCCTCCGACTGGTACCGAAAGGTCTTCCGCTTCATGCCGACGCGAAGCATGAGACCGGGGGTTTTGGAATCCCGGTGGACAATGCCGGCGCTGGAAGTGGCGAACGGAATCCGCTTGATGGCCGTGTCGGTGAAAATCATAGGTCCCTCCATTTCGCCGAGCAATTGCAGGGGTTTCTGCAGGGGGCTCGGGGGACGGGACGACTAGCTCGAACCAGTGGGTCGCAGGGGTAGAAACGACCTTCTTGGTGAACTTCGCCTGTAATGTGTGGCCTTTCGGAGCCTCCTCAGGGTAGGTTGATAACCAGCGAGAACCAGTGATAATTCGCTTGGCGAGATTCCTAAACCGAAGGTCGGAGGTTCGACTCCTCTCGGGACCGCCACGCGTTCACATCACAAGAACTCAATACTTCACAACGGGCCCGCGACCCAGCGTGCGGAAGACGAGTTCGGCCACAGCCAGCAACCGATTATCGGCATAGGGCGCGCCGACAAGCTGAATGCCGACCGGCAAACCGCGCGCTCCTGCATGTGTCGGCAATGTCACGGCCGGCGTGCCGAGCTGGGTCCAGATGCTTTGAAAGCGGTGGTTGCCCGTCTCGCTCAAGCCGAGCGGGGCTTCGCCCTGCGCCGCCGGCACCAACAGGACGTCCACGTCGGCGAAACCGTCGCCGAGTCGCTTGCGACAATTTTCGACCCGCATGCATGCATCGAGGTAACGCTCGCGTGGTATTGCAAAGCCGTTGCTGATCGTCTTGGCCAAACTTGCACTGATGAGATCACGGTGGGTATGCCATTCAAAGGCCATGCCGCGCGCCCGCTCAAAATCATTGACGATCACGCGGGCCATCGGCAAGTCGTCGAAGGAAGCGGGCAAAATAACTTCGCTCACGGAAAAGCCCGACTTCGCCAAACCCGCGGCGGCGTTGTCGACGGCCTCGCGTGTCGCGAGCTCGGCCGTTTCCCAGGCATAGTTACGGCAGACGCCGACGCGGACCGGCGTTTTTTGCGGGAGCCAGCCGACCGGCTCTGCATTGGTGAGAACACGCATGGCGAGTTCGACGTCCTCGACCGTGCGCGCCATGAGACCGACCGTATCGAGACTTTCGGCCGCCGGCTTGACGCCCTGACGGTTGATGAGACCAAAGGTCGGCTTGTAACCGACGATGCCGCAATAGGAAGCCGGTCGTTGCACCGACCCGCCTGTTTGCGTTCCCAGCGCAACAGCCGCCATACAATCCGCCACAGCGGCGCCTGAACCGCTCGACGATCCTCCGGGTGTATGGGAGGGATTATGGGGATTGGTGGTTTCCCCGGCGGTTGTCCCGGCGAATTCACAAGTGACGGTTTTGCCAAGGATCAGCGCACCGGCGGCGCGCAATAACGCGACGCAGGACGCGTCTGATCTGGTGCGATAACCGCGATAAATTGGCGAACCCATCTGTGTGGGCATGTCGAAGGTCTCGATAATATCCTTCACCCCGACGGGGACGCCGTGCATCGGCCCGCGCTCGGCCTGGGAATCCAGGGCGCGCGCCTGACGGAAAACCAGATCGCGGTCGAGGAAAGACCATGCGTGAATGGTCGGCTCCCGCCGGTCGATACGATCCAAGCAAGCCTGCGCGATATCTTCGCAACGCAGCGAGCCGGCGCGTACCCGCGCGGCGATTTCGGTTGCCGGCAACGCATTGAGAGAATGGTCGATCATGTCATGACCCGGAGCATCGTCGTACTGGCAGGATACCGACTGGCTAGCTTCCTGGCACGATGCCGGGCGGGAGAGAAGCGGAATATTTGGCAATCTCGCCCGGCGAGGTGACCCATACGCTTTGCTCGAATGATTTATGAGTCAGAACACAGTCGAGCGCCTGGGCGAGCTGTCGCAATCGAAACGGTTGTCCGGCCACGAAAGTATGCATCGATATTCCGAAGACAAGCGATTGTTCTTTGCTCTGTTCGAGCATGGTCTCGAACTGATCGACGATCATCTGCCGAAAGTCGGTCGCGGGTTGCGCGCGGCTCAACATCGTCGGGCTGTCATTGATCTCGATCGGATAGGGGACGGAAAGCAGCGGTCCCGATCTGGTCTTCATCCAGAACGGCTGATCGTCCGCGGGCCAGTCCATGACGAAATCGTAGCCGGCCTCTTTGAGCAGATCGGGGGTAGTCATCGTCTCCGCGATCCACGGACCCATCCAGCCGAGAGGCCGCCGGCCGACATGTCTGTTCAATGTTGACGTTGCATCGCGGATCATCGCGGCTTCGGTCGGTTCGTCCATGTCCGACTGCCGTTCGGAATTCGTGTATCCATGCCCGATAATCTCATCGCCGCGTTGGCGGATTTTCGCGATGATTTGCGGGCATCGCTCGCACACCGAGGCATTCAGCAAGTGGCACATGGGAAGCTTGAGCTTTTCCATGAGATCGAAAATGCGCCAGATGCCGACCCGGAGTCCGTAGTCCCGCCAGGCATAGTTGCGCGGATCGGGTTGCGGACCCAGGGCCGTCGGCGTGTGGCCCAATCCTTCGCCGAAGCTGAAGTCCTCGACATTCAGCGCGACATAGAACGCGAGGGATTTGCCGCCCGGCCAATGAAAGGGCGGGCGTTCGACGATCGGCGAATAGTCATAGCGGTCGTGACTGCGGATTTTCATAGGGGCCTTCGCGGCATGGCAAGTTCATGGTGAAGGAGGCGTGACGGATTGCGGCTTTGGGCCGGCGCTTTGAAGAAGGGCTGCGAGTTCGAGGGGACGAATAGGAAATTGGCTCACGCGAACGCCAAATTCCGCAACTGCATTGTCAATCGCAGAGGCTATCGCCGCGGGAATAGCGATGACGCCGGATTCGCCGACGCCCTTCACCCCGAGCGGATTGAGCGGCGTTGGCGATTCGCGATGGCCGAGCTCGAACCTCGGCATTTCTGTCGCGGTCACCAGCAGGTAATCAGCGAACGTCGTCGTCTGCGGTTGGCCATCCTCGCCGTAGCCCATCCATTCGAATAGCGTGTTGCCGATGCCGTGCGCGATCGCGCCGACAATCTGGCCCTCGACGATGGCGGGATGAATGATCTTTCCGGCATCATGGATAAATACGACGCGGGTGACTTTGACATGCCCGGTAGCCGGATCGACTTCGACTTCGACGACGGCCGAGCCGTTGCCGTAAGTCATGGCGTCGATCACGACGGTCTCGGTCGCGTCGAGGCCGGGCGGCAGGTTGCCCGGCAGGCGGAACCCCGCGGCGCCGGCCATGGCTTCGGCGATCTTGCCGAGGGACAGGCTCATGCCGGTCGCACCTTTGACGAAAACCTGGTCGCCTTCGATCTCAAGATCGGCGGCATCGGCTTCCAGCAAGTGACTGGCCGCCAACAGCACTTTCTTGCGAACGGCGACGGCGGCAACATGCGCCGATGAGCCCGCCATCACTGTCTGCCGGCTGTTAAAGCCGCCGAAGCCGACGGCGATCTTGGCGGAATCGCCAGTGGTGACGACGATACGATCCATCGCGCCACCGAGTTGTTCGGCGACCACTTGAGCCAACATGGTCTTGGTGCTTTGCCCCATCGCCGCGGCGCCGGTCGCGACATGGATCATGCCGGTTGGCGCGACGCGGATGCTGACTTGTTCGTAGGGGCCGCGGCCTGTCGCTTCGACGAAGTTGGCCAGGCCAATACCGATGAACCGGCCCTGCGTGCGCGCCGCGCGCTGTCGCGCAGCGAAATCTTCCCAGCCGGCCTTTTTCAATGCATCTGCCTGGCAGGCCGGGTAGTCGCCGGAATCGAGAACGATCGGAATGCCGCCGCGCGTGACGAAGCCTTTGGTGTAAGGCATGGCATGCGCCGGCACGAGGTTGCGGCGGCGGATTTCACCGCGGTCGATCTCGAGTTCGCGCGCGGCAAGATCGAGCAGCCGCTCCATGATAAAGACACCCTGCGGCTGGCCGGCGCCGCGGATAGGCGACACCGGCACCTTGTTGGTGAGCACGACCTGAACATCCATCCGAAATGCCGGAATGTCATAGGCCAGCGACAGTGCGGCCACCGCGCCCTGCGGAACCGTGAGACCACGTGCGGTGTAAGCACCATGGTCGTGCACCAACGTGCCGCGAACCCCGAGCACCTTGCCGTCGCGATCGAGTGCGATCTCGGCGCTGCAATATTGATCGCGTTCTTGCGAGGTTGAGATGAAGTTTTCGCGTCGGTCCTCTATCCACTTGATCGGTTTGCCGAGTATCATGGCGGCAATGGCGGTAGCAGCCTCTTCAGGATAGAATACAAGCTTCGGCCCAAAGCCGCCGCCGACGTCCGGCGTTACAACGCGGATCGATGACTCTTCGCGTTCCAGGATCTGAGCCAGCAGCCGCGCGGCCACCAGCGGCGTTTGCGTGGAGCTCCAGAGCGTCAGCCTGTCTTCAACCGCATCAAGCGAGGCGATGCAGCCACGGCACTCCATGGCGGCGGCGCAGCCCCGATGCATCCAGAAGGCTTCCTTGAAAACATGAGCCGCGCCGGCGAAGGCCGCATCGACATCGCCATAGGAACTCGCAAAGGCCGCCAGCAAATTATCTGGCCCGTCGCTATGGGCGAGTGCCGAGCCTGGCGACAGGGCTTTCTGACAATCGCCGACGGCCTGCAGGACCTCATACTCGATATCGATCAGCGCGAGCGCGTCCTCCGCGAGGTACGGATCATCGGCGATGACCATCGCCAGCGCTTCGCCGACATAGACGGTCTCATCGCCGGCCAGAATCGGCCGGTCGCGTTTTTGTCGGTAGCTGCGGTCGGGGAGGGCGACGGCGAGGCGGTCGGTGCGCGCGAATTGGCGGATATCGTCGCGCGTCAACACCGCATGGACACCCGGCATGACGAGCGCTGCGCCGGCATCGATCGACAGGATTTTGGCGTGGGCATGCTGACTGCGGACGAAGGCCGCGTGCAGCATGCCATTCATATGGATGTCGGCGACAAATCGGCCTTTGCCGATCAGCAGATCACGATCTTCTAGCCGCGGCGTGCTTTGGCCAAAGGTCTTTGTATTGACGCTTGGGTCCGCCGTCATGCCGCGTGCCTTCACATCAGTGCGGTCGGCGGCTTGCCGCGTGCTGGACTCTTGGTCGGCGCGGGCTCGGCTTCCTCGGGCTCGTCATGATCGGTCGGACGGCCTTCGCCGGCCAGAAGACGGCGCACGCACTCGGCCGCCGCCTGTCCCTTCAAGCTGCGGCCCCACATTTCCTTGATCGCATTCTCATGAAAAGCCAGTGCATCCGGTGCAGAGGTGATCATCGCGACGCCGACGCGGACATTAGGCTCGCCGCCGAGCCGGAACGGACTCAAGACTAGAATATTGCGGTCCGGCTGGCGGAAAATCTGGAAGCCGGCATGCGGCAGGGTGTCGGTCACGATGCCGATCTGGACGCCCATCGGCGGATCCTCGATCAGCGCCATGAAATGTTCGATTTCGGCCCGCGCCAGAGCCTTGCGCTTGACCAGCAGGTCCTGCGGCAACCCTTCGCGCCCAATCAGACCGTGATGAAGAAACCGTTCAATTTCCAGGGCCGACATCAGGTTGACGATGGTCGGCCGGCGGCGGCGGTAAATCTCTTTGCGCTCGCGCAGGATCGCCATGATCTTGGGAATGTCGCTGAGCGCCTTGGTCCTGTTGGCCACGTTCTTGGTGACGTTTTCGGTCAGAACCTCTTCCAGAGTCGTGTCGAAACGATCGGAGGCGAGCAGGAACGAGATCGGCCCCGAGAGCAGCATGATGTGCTCGGCCGATCCTTCAATCTGCCGCATGCGCTCGAAATAGGTCACGGCCGACGGGATGTATTCGATCCCGACCCCGAGTAGCGACGGGATCGAGACCCCGAGCAGCTCGGCCAGCCGCTCCAAAGTTTCGATCTTGGCCAGTTCGCCTTTTTCGAACCGATACAGCGCGGTGCGCGAAATCCCGAGTTGCTTGGCGATCTCGTCGGCACTCAGCGCCGAGCCGAGGCGATAGGCCTTCAGGCGGTTGCCGATTTCGTCGTAACGGAAAGCCATGATGGAGCTCCGAGGGCGAGTGCGCTCAAAGGTTGGGCGTGAGGACGATTCGGCCGCGCACGCGCCGGTCCAAAATGTCCTGTAATGCCTTGGCGAAGTCTTCGAAAGGATAGACGATAGTCGGGCTGGGAACGAGCTTGCCGGCCTCATACCAGGCGAAGATTTCGCGCACGCATTCGGCCATCATATCCGGCATGCGCTTGCGATAGTCGCTGACCTGCAGGCCGCTGACCTCGATGTTTTTCAACAGCAGATAATTAGCCTTCACGGTCGGGATGCGACCCGCGGCAAAACCGATCACCACCAGGCGGCCCCGCCAGGCGAGTGCCCGCAACGCGGCGTCGAAGGCATCGCCGCCCACCGGATCGATGACGACATCGACGCCTTTGCCATTATTGTGAGCGTAGACCTGCTCGCGCAGGCTATCGCGAAGATTATCCTGGCCCAGGTCGACGATCGCGTCGGCGCCGGCATCGCGCGCGAGTTGCGCCTTGTCGAGATTGGAGACCCCGGCCAGAACAGTCGCGCCGATCGCCTTGGCGAGTTGCACGGCCGCCAGCCCGACTCCGCCGGTGCTGCCGAGCACCAGCACGGTTTCGCCGGGGCGCAGACGCGCCCGTTCGCGAAGGGCAAACCACGACGTGTCGTAGACCAGGGCCATGGCGGCGGCATCGACGAAGCTCATCGACGCGGGTAGCTTGAAACATTGATGGGCCGAGGCTTTCGCTTTCTCGGCGTAACCGCCTTGTTCGGCGAGCGTGAGAACGCGGTCGCCGATCTGAAAGCCGGTCACGTCCGGCCCAAGTGCGCTGATTGTCCCGGCAGGCAATTTGCCCGGCGCAAATGGCCGCTCCGGCAGGAACTGGTATTTGCCGGTCACGACCAGGGTATCGACTAAATTGACGGCGACCGCTTTGACGGTGACGACGACTTCGCCCGGGCCCGGCGTCGGATCGGGCAGTTCTCCCATCAGGTGGCTGGCGATGGGCCCGAATTCCTTAACGACCGCTGCGCGCATGCCGGCTCCTGCCGCGATTATAATGGGCCTTGGCCCATTCCCAAAGTAAAGTGCGTCTCACAGGCTATGCCGTTTTTAGAACAATGGCCCGACAGGCGCAACAGCAACATAGGTGGCCACCAAGCGAGGCGGATAAATTTGCATTACTTCGAAAGGCCTTATCCGCCAGATTTTTGCGTGCAAATCCTCTGGGAGCCTTGTACTATTTAGTTTACAGAAAACTTCCGCCGCTATCCCGGACTGAGACGACGGGGCTTGGCAGCGGAGCTCCCGTACCTGAAGGTTGGTTTATGAAGCCCGCCCGATTTTGCTATCACCAGCCAACGACAGTCGATGAAGCCGTTGCCTTGCTCGGGCAACTGGCGCCGGAGGATGGCCGTATCCTCGCCGGCGGCCAAAGCCTCGTGCCGACCATGGCTTTCCGGATGGCGCAGCCGCCCCATCTGATCGATATCAACGGCATCGCCGAACTGGCCGGCATTGAAGTCGACGGTGACATTGTCCGCATCGGCGCCTGCGTGCGTCATACCGCTTTTGAGGTTGCCGGCGCCGTTCCGGGCGCGACGGGCGTGTGGCTCCGCAAGGTGGTCCGGCACATCGCGCATTATCCGATCCGCACCCGCGGCACATTTTGCGGCAGCGTCGCCAACGCCGATCCGGCATCGGAATGGTGCTGCGCGGTGACGGCGATTGACGGTCGTATCGTCGCGCGGAGCGCAAGCGGCGTGCGGCGGATCGCAGCGAACCAATTTTTCGAAGGGGTGATGGCGACCACGCGTCGGGACGATGAACTGGTGACATCGGTTGAACTGTCGCTGTTGCCGGAAGGCACACGCTGCGGCTTTGCCGAATTCAGCCGCCGGCCCGGCGATTTCGCCATTGCCATGGCCATGGCCAGTTATCGGCTTGTCGACGGCAATCGTATTGCCGAAGCGCGCATTGCCGTCGGCGGCGCCGAGCCTATGCCGCGCCGGATCGCACAGGCCGAGGCCGAGCTCAACGGGAAAACGCCGTCGACGCCGGTTTTTGCGGCGGTCGCCGACGCGGCGGCCGCAGCCATCGATCCCATGGAAGACAGCAACAACACGGCCGACTACCGACGCGGCCTGGTGCGAACCATGACATTACGGGCGCTGGAGAATGCAGCATGAGTGGAAACCCGAGCGACAAGGTCGAGATCGCCCTCGACGTCAATGGCCGGGTGCACCACGCCCGGGTCGAACCGCGCAAGACCCTGGTCGACGTCATCCGCGACGACTGCGGCCAAACCGGCACGCACATCGGCTGCGAGCATGGCGTTTGCGGTGCCTGCACCGTCTTGCTCGACGGCGAGCCGGTGCGCTCCTGTTTGATGTTCGCGGTCCAGGCGCAGGGTTGCAAGATCCGCACGGTCGAAGGCCTCCAGTCGGGTAACGAGCTTCACCCGATGCAGCAGGCCTTCATGGATCATCACGCTCTGCAGTGCGGGTTCTGTACGCCGGGCTTTCTGATGCTGGCGGTCGGCGTGCTCGAGAAACGACCGGACATATCGGACGAAGAGATGCTTGATGTTTTGTCATCGAATTTGTGCCGTTGCACCGGCTACCAGAACATCATCAAGGCAGTTAAGGCGGCAGCGCATACGATGAAGGCCGCCGATGACTGAGACAGCAGACCGCTGGATCGGTGCTTCGGTCACGCGGCTCGAAGATCTCCCGCTGGTAACGGGACGCGGGCGCTTCGCCGGCGACATCGATTTTCCCCATCAACTGCATATGCGGATCGTGCGCTCGCCTTACGCGCACGGCCGGTTGAAATCGGTGGATGCGGCGGCTGCTTTGGCCATGAATGGCGTGGCGGCGGTGTGGACCGCAAAAGATATAGCCGATCTGCCGCCGATTGAATTCCGCGAAGGACCGAACGAAAACCTGTCGCCTTACCGGCAGGCTGTGCTGGCGGCTGAATGGGTTCGCTATGTCGGCGAACCGGTGGCGGCGGTTTTTGCCGAGGATGCCTATGTGGCGGAAGACGCGGCGGAGTGCGTTTTCGTCAACATTGATGAATTGGAGCCTGTCCTCGACGCGGCTGCTGCGCCGACCGAACTTCGGCCCGGCCTCGGCACTGAATCGACGGTTTGCCGACAGGGTTATGGCAACGTTGACACCGCCTTTCGCGACGCTCACACGATCGTCGAACTTGATGTGTCTATTGGACGGCACTCTGCCGTGCCGTTGGAAACGCGCGGCGCCATTGGCCGCTACGATGCGGCGCGCGATGTCCTTGAACTGCATGGCGCGGCCAAAGTGCCGCATCGGAACCGGGAGTCGCTGGCGCGCATGTTGGGGCGCAGCACCGGTGGCGTTCACCTGTACGAAGGCCATGTAGGCGGCGGGTTTGGCGTCCGTGGCGAAATCTATCCAGAGGATGTCTTGGTGTTAGTCGCTGCGTTGCGGCTCGGGCGTCCGGTGAAATGGCTGGAAGATCGCCGCGAGCACATGATAGCGGCCAATCAGTCGCGGCAGCAGCGGCATCGCATACGCGCCGCCATCGATGGCGACGGCCGGCTCATGGCGATTGACGATGATTTCTTTCACGATCAAGGCGCGTATCTGCGTACCCATGGCGCGCGAGTCGTCGATACCACCTGCGGCATCCTGCCGGGTCCCTACCGTCTGCCGCATTACCGCGTGGCGGGTCATGTACGCATGACCAACAAGACGCCGTGCGCGACTTACCGTTCGCCGGGGCGCTTTGAAAGCAATTTCGCGCGCGAACGGCTCATGGATGCCATTGCCGATAAGCTTGGTTTGTCGCGCATTGAGGTGCGTCGCCGCAATTTGATCGCCGCGAGCGAAATGCCGTTCGAACGTCCGTTGGTCGCGCTGGGCGACGACGTCGTCTATGACTCCGGTCGATATGAAGCGTTGCTCGACAAGGCGCTGGCGCATATCGGTTGGGATGCCCTGCAGCGTGACGTCGCATCCCGCCGCGCTGCCGGCGAATATGTCGGTCTCGGCGTCGCCATCTATGTCGAAAAAAGCGGCCTTGGGCCGACAGACGGCGCGCGGATTAACATCCATACCAGCGGTGAGATCGAAGTCATCACCGGCGGTGCGTCGATCGGGCAGGGCTTCGAGACCGTGGTGGCGCAGGTTTGCGCCGAGATGCTGGGGAGCGATTATCGTCAGGTGCGGGTGGTGCACGGCAGGACCGATCGCATCGAATACGGCATCGGCGCGCATGCGACCCGTGCGACCGTCATGACGGCGAACGCGGCCGCCGTGGCGGCGAAAAAGGTTCGCGACAAGGCGCTCGATATGGCCGCCCAGTTATTGCAGGCCGATGCCGCCGATCTCGATATCGTCGGCGGATGCGTGGTCCGCACCGGCATGATTGGCGGCCCCGCCATCAGTCTGGGAGATATTGCGCACCACCTTCGGCCAACCTCGTCGACGCGCGGGGAACGCGATCCTGGCCTGTCGGCGGAAGGCTGGTTCAGCACGAGCCATATGACTTATCCCTATGGCGTGCAGATTGCGGTGGCCAAGATCGACAAGGGCACCGGCGCGGTGCGGATCGAAAAACTTCTGATTGCTTACGATATCGGCCGCGCCATCAATCCGATGTTGGTCGAGGGCCAATTGGTCGGCGGTTTCGCTCAGGGGCTCGGCGGCAGCTTACTTGAGGAGTTTCGCTACGATGAGCGCGGCCAGCCTTTGTCGGTGACCTTCGCGGACTATCTGTTGCCGACAGCGCAAGACGTGCCATTCGTGGACATCCTGCTGACGGAAGATGCGCCGAGTGGCGTTAATCCGCTCGGCATCAAGGGCGCTGGCGAAGGCGGAATTGCCGCGGCTGGCGCGGTGATCGCTTCGGCCGTGGACGATGCACTCGGTGCATCTGGCACAATTTCCCATCTTCCCATCATGCCGCAGCAGTTGAAGATGATGATCGACGCGTTTGAGGCGACGGGTGCTGCGGCCGCCTCGTCCGGCAGCGGTTGAAGGCCGACCCGCGTCGCAGCCTAAGGAACAGGCGCACACCGGCGCTTTCAGCGGCATTCGAAGGGAAGTGTAATATTTTTTGTATTAGTCCTTGATTTGTTTCAAATCCCCTGTTGAACTGAGCTCTGCTGAACTTGCGGCCCCGCCTCGGTGGTTTGGAAGCTTCGTCTTCCATGCGCACAAGGCGGATTACTCAATTGCGATCAGGGAGATTTCCATGCGTAGACTTATCGCGACAACCGCAACGATCCTGCTGGTTTCGATCAGCACCTCACAAGCTAAGCCGTTAAATCTGACGCTTTGCGGTGCAAGCCCAGGCGGCTTGTGGTCGCTCGTGGGAGCCGGTGTCGATGCGAGCGTGAAGGCGGCCTATCCGGGGTCGGTCATCACTTATCAGACATCGAGTGGCGGCCCGGCCAATGTGCTTCAGGTCAAGAGTGGAAAATGCGAACTCGGGATGGCGAATGACGGCGACCTGATTTTCGCCATCGAAGGCAAGCCGCCGTTCAAGAGCCCGGTCAGCGGTCTCAAGGCTGTTGCCGTACTTTATAACTGGACGCCGGTCATGTGGATTGCGCGCCGCGACTTCCTCGCGAAATACGGTATTAAAGATCTCGGCGATCTCGTGAACAAGAAACCGCCGGTCCGCCTCGCATTCAACCGCCGCGGCCTTCTGACCTCGGCCATGACGGATTCGACGCTGAAAGCGCTTGGCGTCACCCCCAAGGATATTGAGTCGTGGGGCGGCTCGGTTCAATACCAGGCGTCGAACGAGCAGGCGCAGTTGATGAAGGACGGGCGCATCGACCTGCTCGCCAACACCTTATTCGAGGGCCATCGCTCCATCGCCGAAATGGCACAGTCCGTCGATCTCGCGATGCTTGACCTGCCCGAGCGGGCGATCACGCCGGTTATCAAGGAGTTCGGCCTGAAGCCGTGGACCATCAAGGCCGGTACGCATCCTTGGCAGAAAATCGACGCACATACCGTCACCACCAGCGTCATCCTCTTCGTCGACGAGAAAATGGACGAGCAGACCGTCTATGACATCACCAAGGCGATGATCCAGCATCCGGAGGGGATGGGCGCCGTTTCGGAAGCGATGAAGCGTTTCAAACCACCTGTCATGATCGAGCAATCGGCAGCACCCTTCGCCGAAGGTGCGATCAGGGCCTACAAAGAAGCCGGTTTGATGAAGTGAGCAGCGTGACTTCTGCGTCTGCGATCGTCCGGTTTCGGAGCCGGCTATGAGGGTCTTCGCTTCACTCGTTTCGACGGGCGTCAGGCGGCAGCCGCACGGTTTTATGGGTCACATCTTCCGTGCGTTTGCCGTCTGCGTGGCGTGCTATACGATCTGGGCCGCGGCCTTTTCGACCTGGGACCTGGTCGCGCGGACTATGGTTTTTCTCTGCATGATGCTTGTGCTGGTGTTCCCGATGGTCGGACACGGCGAACGTGCAAATTCTGACCATCCGTCGATCATCGACTGGATTCTTTCAGCTTCGGCGCTTGCCTGTCTCCTTTTTTTCCTTTTCGAAGTCGATACGATCGCTGTTCGCATTACGCTGTTTGATCCGTTGCCGATCGGTTACTGGATTTTCGGCGTAATGGTCTTGCTCCTCTCGCTCGAGGCGGCGCGGCGGACGGTGGGCATGGGGCTCACCAGCCTGGTGATCGCGCTGATGGTCTATAATCTCGGCGGTCATCTCCTCACCGGCACGCTCAAACATGGGCTTATTACGCCGGCTCACCTGCTTGATATCATGGTCTTTACGACTGACGGTTTGTTCGGCGTTCCGATCCAGGTGACAGCCAGCTACGCTTTTCTTTTTGTTCTCTTTGGTGTGCTGCTTGAGCGCGCTGGAGGCGGCGAATTCTTTTTCGGGCTAGCTGCCTCAATTTCGGGGCGCAAGGTCGGCGGACCGGCAAAGGTCGCGGTATTCTCGTCCGCGCTCTTCGGTACGTTGTCGGGCAGCCCGACCTCGGACGTTATGACCACCGGATCGGTGACGATTCCGATCATGAAGCGGCTCGGCTATCCAGCGGTGCTTGCGTCGGCGGTCGAGGTCGCTGCTTCAACCGGCGGCAGTATCCTTCCGCCCGTGATGGGCTCCGCTGTTTTCATCATGGTCGAATTTACCGGAATTTCTTATGTTTCGATCGCGATCGCCTGCATTATTCCGGCGCTGCTCTATTACCTCGGCATTTACGTGCAAGTTCATTTGCGCTCGGTCAAGCTCGGGCTGCGCGGGTTGCCTGAGGACCAGATACCAAGGCTTTTGACGACATTGAAATCAGGGGGCACATTCATCGTGCCGCTGGTGACTTTGGTGACAGCGTTAGGGCTCGGATATAGCCCGACCATGGTTGCGCTGTTCGGCGCCGCGTCGGTGATCGTCGTTTGGGTGCTGCGGTGGCGGACCTTCTCGGTCGGCAATTTGTACGACGCCGTCGCACAGACAGCCTTCAATATGGTTGCGGTGACCGGCGCTTGCGCCGCCGCCGGCATGGTGATCGGCGGGATCACGATGACTGGCCTCGCCGGCAAAGTCTCGGAACTGCTGGTGTTGGCGGGCGGATCCAACATGGCGCTGACCCTCGTCATAGCGGCGGCACTTACGATCTTTCTCGGAATGGGCATGCCCACGCCGGCGGCCTATGCTCTCGCCGCGGCGCTGCTGGCACCGACTCTGATCAACGTGTTCGATCTGCCGGTGCTGCAATCGCATCTTTTCCTTCTGTATTTTTCTGTTCTGTCGGCGATGACACCGCCGGTTGCGGTCGCCGCTTATGCTGCCGCGGCCATATCGCACGCTAATCCGATGAATATTGCCGTGGCGGCCTGCCGGCTTTCCCTGGCTGCCTTCGTCTTGCCATTTGCTCTTATCTATGACCCTGCCATCCTGTTGCAGGGCACCGTGCTCGATATCCTTGTCTCGGTTATTACAGTAGCGCTCGCGGTCGTTCTGCTGTCGGTTGCCGCAGAAGGCTTCTATCGCGTCAAGCTCCCGTGGTGGAGCCGGGTGATCTGCGTTGCCGCTGCCTTTTGCTATTTGATCCCAACGACGTTGAGTTTGCTCTATGGCACAGTCGCCATGGCGATCGCATTGCTGCCGCTGAAGCCGTGGCGGAGCGTCACGACGCCGGCCGTATAGTCTCGGCCGATCGATGACAACGCGCAGGGACGTTCCTTAAGTCTTGGCGGGCCACCGGACCGGCGTCGGTGTAACGCTGCCGTCCGCGATCCAGTCGGTGACGTCGCGCTTCCTGACTTTGCCGCTGGCGGTCAGGGGAATTTCGGCGAGTTCGAGGAAGTATTCCGGCATGTCGTATTTTGACAGCCCGATCTCGTTGAGATGGCCGAGAATTTCGTTGGGGCTCACCTTCATGCCGGGCCGGAACACGACCGCCAGGCATACCTTTTCACCGAGCCTTTGATCGGCGACCGGCACGGCTGCGGCACGTTGGATGGCATGATGCGAGGACGCCAGCGCCTCGATCTTGGCCGGGAAGATATTGTGACCGCCCCGAATGATGACATCCTTCTTGCGGCCGGTAATGCGCAGGTATCCGTGTTCATCGACCCAGCCGAGGTCGCCGGTCATGAACCAGCCGTCCCGGTTGAAAGAATTCTCGGTGGCGGTCTGATCGTCAAAATAGCCAAGCATCAGGCTGGCGCCTCGGCCGCCGATCTGGCCGACCTGGCCGGGGGCCAGCGGCCGGTTTTGATCCTCGCGGTCGAAAATCTTGACCTCATAACCCGGGCAGGAGCGGCCGCTGCTCTCGACGATGAGCTTGGCGTCGTCGTCGGGCAGCGTGTACTGGTGTGAGCAGGTCTCGGTCATGCCGTAGCCGCTTTGCGGCACGATCCCGTGCTTCAACAAGTCGGCGACGACCTCGCGCGGTGCCGAGGCGCCAGAAATTCGAAAGCCCTTGAGCTTACCGATCCCGGACAGCTTTTTCGCCTTGACCTCGGCCAGGAGGTCGATCGCATGCGTTGGCACGCCGATCAAAAATGTCGTGCCGGTTTCAATAAGGCGGTCGACCAGACTGTGGCCACGCGGCAGATCGTGCACCACGAGTTCGCCGCCGACCAGCAGCGCCATGATGATCGCGCCGAAGCCGAGATTATGGCTCAGCGGACTGAGGGTGTAGATCACCGCGTCTTCGGTGATGCTCCAATCGGCTGTTAGCGCGCGTGCATTGGCCAGCAGCGTATTGTCGCTGTGCATGACCCCTTTTGGCGTGCCGGTCGTGCCGGATGTAAAGGCCAGATAGAGAACGCGATCGGGATTTTGCGGTGCCGGCGGAAAATGCGCAATGTCATCCGCTGCCTTGGCAGCGACAATTCCGGGCGCCGTCTGACCGGCGATTTTCTCGAGCCGATAGGCGTGCCGCAGGTCTTCGAGCGTGGCTGTTTGCTCAAATAGATCGTGTTTATCGGCATCCGCGCCGTAGCCGCTCTCGGCGATAACGGCTGACGCCCGCATGCGTTTCAGGAGCTCAACTATGTCGCCGACGGTGTGGTCACGATGCAGCGACGGGCAGCAGACGTAGCCGTTACGTGAACAGGCCACCAAGGCGATGACCGTGTCGAGCCGGCTGGGCAACCAGACAGCGACCCGTTGTCCGGCAATGACGCCGCGCTCAGCTAAATCGGCCGCCAATGTGTCGGCAGCCAGTAGCAGTTGCCGGTAGGTCAAGGCCGATTGGCTGCTACGGACGGCGACTTTGTCAGGGGTGCGTTCCGCATGCGTCTGGACCAGCGCATAGACAGTTTGGGCACGCCAAAACCCACTCTCGTAATGTTTCCTAGAACCCTCGGCGCTAAACAGCGTCAGCAGCGTGTTGGACATTGACGATACAACCCGACGGCGCGAGGCCACTTTTAAAGACTGACAAGGCGAGCAGCGACCTTGTGGGCGAGTTATTAACGCAGGAGTAAAGCAGAAAACTGTTCCGTTTTTTATACATATCCATATTATATTACAATGCCATCACCGCTAGCCGCCTCTGCGCCACCAGGATATCTTTAATGGAAGCCTCGAAACGGTTGCTGGCTACCGCAAACCGTATTCTGGCGCAGGAGGGCGTCCTGGACGCCTTCGGCCATGCCAGTTTGCGGGACCCGGCCGATGCAAGCCGCTTTATCCTTTCCCGGTCGCTCGCGCCCGAGCTTGTCACCCAGGAGGACATCCTCGCCTTCGATCTGATGTCGCAGCCGATCGGCCCGACCGATACGCCGCTTTATTCCGAGCGGGTCATCCACGGCGCGATATATCGGGCGCGGCCCGACGTCATGGCGATCTGCCATCATCACGCACCGCCGCTGCTGCCATTTTGTCTCGCCGATCTGAAGCTGCGGGTCGTCACCCAATTGGGGGCGACCATCGGCAAGCAGGTGCCCGTTTGGGACCAGCGCGACGAATTCGGCGCCACCAACCACCTTGTTGTCCGCGAGGACGAAGCGGTATCCTTGGCACGTTGCCTTGGGCCGCATTCGATCGTGCTGATGAAGCGGCACGGCGCGACAGTGGTCGGCTCGACGATCGAGCAACTGACGTTCCGGTCGATATACAGCTGCCGAGACGCCGAGTTACAACTGCGCGCCTTGACTTACGGCGCTGTCGATTCGTTCAGCGACGCGGAAATCGACGCGGCGTCCCGCTATTCCCAGGCGACGCTTTCGCGCGCCTGGGAATACTGGAATTCGCGGCTCGCCGCCACGCCATCCCACTAAGCGCAAAGTTGTCGCTCTTGCTTTCCTATCGACTGGTGGTACCGCACTGATCATGAACATAAACGAGATTTTCGATGTAGTGGTGGCAGGCGGCGGCAATGCCGCGCTGTGCGCTGCGATTACGGCCGCCCGCGCCGGCCGAAAGGTCGTCGTGCTCGAAGGCGCGCCGCAATTCTATCGCGGCGGCAACACCCGCCACACGCGAAACCTGCGCTGCGCCCATGACGGCACCGCGTCGAACATGGCAGGGCCTTACGATCCGGCCGAGTTCCTCGACGATTTGTATCGCGTCACCGGTGGCGAGACCGACAAGGCGCTGGCGCAACTGACCATTGCGCGCTCGCACGAACTGATCCCGTGGATGAACAAGCAGGGCGTATTCTTTCAGCCGCCGCTCGGCGGCACGCTGTCGCTCGGCAAGACCAATGCGTTTTTCCTCGGCGGCGGACGTGGCATGTTGAACGCGCTGTACCGCCAGGCGGAATCCCTCGGCGTTGTTTGCGTTTACGATGCCATGGTGACGGCGCTGAACGTGGAAAATGGCTTCTTCGTCTCGGCGACGATCAAGTTCGACGGTGCCGAAAAGGAAGTGCGCGGCCGGACTTTTGTTGCTGCTTGCGGCGGCTTCGAGGCCAATATTGAGTGGCTGCGCGAATACTGGGGCGATGCCGCCGACAATTTCATCATTCGCGGCACGCCCTATAATCGCGGCGCGGTGCTGCGCATGCTGCTCGACAAGGGCGTGATGCCGGTCGGCGATCCGACGCAATGCCACGCCATCGCGCTCGATGCCCGCGCGCCGAAGTTCGACGGCGGCATCGCTACGCGCCTCGACAGCGTCGTCTTCGGCATCATGGTCAATCGCGACGGGCAGCGTTTCTATGACGAGGGCGAGGAAATTTGGCCAAAGCGCTATGCCATCTGGGGCCGGCTGATTGCCCAACAACCGGACCAAATCGGCTATTCGATCCTGGATTCGAAATCGATTCACATGTTCATGCCGTCGATTTATCCCGCGATCGTGGCCGGCACCATCGGCGAACTGGCGAGCAAGCTGGAGCTTGACCCGGTTGCCGTCGAAAAAACCGTCGCTGACTTCAACGCCGCGGTTCAGCCCGGCACGTTCGACCACACCGTGCTAGACGATTGCCGCACGGAAGGACTCGCGATTCCGAAAAGCCACTGGGCACGAAAGATCGACACGCCGCCTTATTATGCCTATCCGCTTCGGCCAGGCATCACCTTCACTTATCTCGGAGTCCGCGTGAACGAGGAGTCCCGCATGATCCTAGCCGACGGCAAACTCGCGGCCAACATGTTCGCCGCCGGGGAGATCATGGCCGGCAACGTGCTGGGCAAGGGCTATCTCGCCGGCATCGGCATGACCATCGGCGCAGTGTTCGGACGCCTCGCTGGCGAGGGGGCAGCCAAGCATGCGCGGAATTGATCCCACGCGCTCCGCTGCGCTGACCGAAGCCGACCGGCTGATGACAATCTGCAATGCCTGCCGCTATTGTGAGGGCCTGTGCGCCGTGTTTCCGGCGATGGAAAAACACCGTACCTTCGGCGAAGGCGATCTCAATTATCTCGCCAATCTCTGCCATCAGTGCGGTGCGTGTTATTCCGATTGCCAATATTCGCCGCCGCACGAGTTCAACGTCAACGTGCCGTCTGCACTCTCTAAAGTGCGCAACGACAGTTACGAGCAATATGCCTGGCCGCGCGCCTTCGCCGGCGCATTTGCCCGCAACGGGCTGTTCATCACGTTGCTGGCTTCAGGGAGCGTCGCGGCCTTCATCGCCGGCTTCGTTGCGCTTCGCGATCCTGCGGTGTTGTTCGGACACCACGCCGGCGACTTCTACAAACTGATGCCGCATAACGCGATGGTGGCGATCTTCGGGACGGTCTTTATCTATGCCATCCTGGCGCTGACCATGAGCCTGCGGGCGTTCTGGCGCGACATTAACGGTGCGGGATCGGGCGCGGCGGTGGCCGAGGCGACTCACGATGCCGGGCATCTCACCTATCTCGGCGGCGGCGGTGGCGGCTGCACGTCGGAAAACGAGAAGCCGTCGGCGCAACGGCGCATCTTCCATCATCTGACATTCTACGGCTTTATGTTCTGCTTCGCGTCGACGTCGGTGGCGACGGTCTACCACTATGCGCTCGGCTGGCATGCGCCTTACCCGCTCACGAGCCTGCCGGTGCTGCTCGGCATTATTGGTGGCGTAGGGCTGCTGGCTGGACCCGCCGGGCTATTCCTGTTGGCGCAAAAACGCGATCCGGTCTTGGTCGACAGACCGCGCCTCGGCATGGATGTCGCGTTCCTTACAATGCTCTTTCTGACCGCCCTGACGGGCTTTGCGCTCATGCTGCTGCGTGATTCCAGCGCGATGGGCCTGTTGCTCGCGATCCATCTCGGCGTTGTGCTCGGGCTGTTCCTGAGCCTGCCTTACGGCAAATTCGTCCACGGCATGTACCGCTATTTGGCGTTGGTAAAATTCAACAAGGAGGGCTGATCGAGCCTTACGACGGTCACCCTCGCCGCGGATGGTGTCGCGGGCGAATTCGCGGCGGGGTACGGCACTGAAGCGACGGTCTTAAGCAAGGGCTACGGCGATGTCGAAACGGCATTTCGCGCCGCGCATGCCGTTGTAGAGCTCAAACTCACGATCGGGCGCCACTCCGGGGTGCCGTTCGAAAAGCGCGGGGCGATCGCGCGCTACGATGCAGCGCGCGACGCGCTCGAACTGCACGGCGCCGCGAAAATTCCGTATCGGAATCGGGACCTGCTCGCCAGTTGGCTCGGCCGTAATCCGATCTCGATCCGAGGATTTGCTGGTTTGCGTCGCCGCGCTTCGGTTCTGCCGCCCCGTCAAATGGATCGAGGACCGGCGCGAGCATTTGATAGCGACCAATCATTCCCGTCAGCGGCATCATCATGTGCGCGCCGCGATCGATGCCCATGGTCACGTGCTGGCCATTGATGAGGGTTGTCGGTATGACGGCCGGCAGGCTGCCCGGACCTTATCGTATCCCCGCAGATCGGGCTGTCGGCCATTTGCGTCTCACCAACAAAACGCCAGCCGCGGCCTACCGTTCGCCCGGCCGTTACGAAAGCACTTTCGTCCGCGAGCGGCTCTTCGATGCCATCGCCGCGAAGCTCGGTATCGATCGTATCGAATTGCGCCGCCGCAATCTCATTGCAAAAACCGAGATGCCTTTCGCCCGACAAATGGAAGTCCTCGGTGAGCAAGCCTATGATTCAGGCAAGTACGAGGGGCTGCTCGACAAGGCGCTTGCGGTCTTCGATTAGGATAGTTTGCAGGTGGAACTGAAGCGGCGCCGGATGGCTGGCGAGTTGGTTGGCGCCGGCGTCAGCATCTCGACCGAGGAAAGCCGCTTTGGTCCCGCCGATGGCGTGAAGGTCGCGGTCGATACCACGGGCGCGGTCGAAGTCGTCACCGGCTCGGCCTCTGCCGGCTAGGGCGTCGAGACAGTGATGCTTCCCGTGCGACCGTCATGACTGGTTCCGCCACGCGTATCGCCGCGGGCGAACCGCGCGCCAAGGCGCTCGAAGTCGCGGCCGACTAATGCAAGCGCCCGCCGACAGGCTCGAGATTATCGACGGGAAGATTCTTCGCAAGGACCTCCGTCGGGGCCCTCCATGAGTTCGGCGAAATTTCAGGTCATCTCGCGCCAACCTCGAAAACCCTTGGCGATCGCGAGCCGGGACTCTCCGCCTTTGGCTGGTTCCGGACCGAATACATGAACTATGCCTACAGCGTTCATATGGCCGTGCTGAAAGTGGATAGCGAGATCGGCGCGGTGGCGGTCGAGCGCTATCTTGTCGCGTTCGACGTGGGGCGCGCTGTCAATCCAAGACCGATCAAGGGCCAGATTGTCCGCGGCTTTGCCCAAGGCCTCGGCGGCGCATTGATGGAAGAATTTCTCTATGACGCTCACGGCGAGCTCCTATCGGTCACTTTTGCCGATTTCCTGATGCCGACGGCATCCGATGTGCCGACCATCGATGTCCTGATCACGGAAGATGCGCCGAGCCCGTGCAACCCGCTCGGCATCAAGGGCGCCGGTGAGGCCAGCATCACCGGCGTTGGCGCGGCCATTGCCTCGGCGATCGACGATGCCATCAGCGAGCCGGGCGCCGTCATGCAGCTCCCGGTCACGCGAAAACGGCTGAAGAAGTTTTTCGCTGCTGATTCCCAGGAGCGTTTGGCGTCCGTGACGCTTCTGAATGGTCCCGACGAGCGCCGCTTGTCCCAAAAAGTTGACAGTGTGCCGATAGCAACATAACGTTTCAACACAGAGGCTTTTGCACTGTCAGAGTTTCAGGCCGTTAGATAATGACCAGTTTCGACTTGGTGGAACCGCGATCGCTCGAAGAGGCGTTCAGGTATCTTGACCCCAGTGATCCTGCGATCCGGCCCTTTGGGGGCGGAACGGCGCTTATGCTCATGATCAAGGCTCAGATGTACAAGCCGCAGCGGCTTGTCAGTCTCGGCCGGCTCGGCGGCCGCTTCAGCGGCATATCCTTTGATGCGAATGCGTGCCGTATCGGCGCCATGACAAGGTTTGCGACGCTCGAACACTCGCCTGAAATCGCCGCACGCTTGCCCGTCATCACGGAAGCGATGAAGACGCTGGCGAACGTGCGCGTGCGCAATGTTGCGACCGTCGGCGGCAATCTCGGCCATGCCGATCCGCATCTCGATCTGCCGCCGATCTGGCTCGTCCTCGACGCCAAGGTAACCGTCGTCAATCGCGGCGGCGAGCGCGTGCTGCCCGTAGCCGATATATTTTCCGGCTACTACGAAACCACGCTGGGCAACGACGAACTCATCGCCGAGGTGGAAGTGCCGGTGCGGCAAGGCTGGCGCTCGAAGTACGTCAAGGTCACGACGCGCGCGACCCACGATTGGCCGGCGCTCGGCTTGGCAATTTCCGTCCAGATCGATGGGCACTTGATCAAAGATCTGCGGATCGTGCTCAGCGCCGCGGTCGACTTCCCTCGACGGCTTCTCGGCGCGGAGGCGGTTCTTCGCGGCGCTGCGATCGACGAGCCCTTATTGCAGCGTGCGGGCGAAGCCGCGGCCGAGGAGGCGGATATGGAATCTGACAGCCGCGGCACCGGCGACTACAAACGTCATCTTCTGCGTGCGCATCTTCGACGCGCAGTCCTGGCCCTCGCGGCGGAGTGACAGAGGCGCCCATGACATCTTTCCGCAACATCGATCGCTCGGTTCCGCGCCTGGAAGGGCGCGAGAAAGTGACCGGCAAGGCCGAGTACGTTCATCATCTGCGGCTGCCGGGAATGCTCTATGGAAAGATATTCCGGAGCACGGTCCCGCACGGCCGCATCAAGCATATCGACGTCTCCGCCGCTGCGGCAGTGGAAGGCGTCTACCGCGTCGTTACGATCGACGACATTCGCACCATAATCCCTCATCCCTATTACGGGCCGGCCTTCCACGACCAGCCGGTTCTGGCGGACGGCAAGGTTCGTTTCGCCGGAGAGCCTGTGGCGGTGGTGATTGCCACGGATAGACGCGTCGCGGAGGAAGCTGCCGGCCTCATCACGGCCGAGTACGAAGAATTGCCGGCGGTCTTCGATGAAGTCGAGGCAATGACCTCGGACGTGATCGTGCATGACGAATTGAAGCCGGCTGCTACATTCCCGGACCTGCAACATCTCAAAGGACGTTCGGGTACCAATGTCGCGCTTGATTACAAACTTCGCCGCGGCGACGTCGATGCTGGCTTTGCCGCGGCTGATCGTATTTTCGAGCACACCTTCCGCAATCAGCAAGTGATGCACACGCCGCTGGAGCCCTTCGTCACCGTGGCGGAGCCGGGCGATGGCCGCATGACGCTCCACACTGCGTCGCAGGGGCCTTCTTTCGTCCGCATCGAGATTGCGCGCCTACTCGGCTGGCCGGAGAATCGCGTCCGTGTCAAAGTTCCGTTTCTTGGGGGCGGCTTTGGCGGCAAGCTTTACATCAAGCTGGAAGCGCTGGTCGCGTCCCTGGCGTTGCTGGTCCAGTGCCCGGTGAAGATCTCGCTCACCATGGAAGAGCAGTTCTTCATGGTGACGCGCCACCCTTGTACAGTCCGGATCAAGAGCGGCGTGAACAACGACGGAAAGATCGTCGCACGCCGCTGCGATGTGATTTGGAACGGCGGCGCCTATGCCGATATCGGCCCGCGCGTGACGCAGAAGGCCGGTTTCACGTCCGCAGGGCCCTACGACATCGAGAACGTATCGATCGATTCATACGCGGTTTACACCAATCGTCCGCCCGCCGGCGCGCTGCGCGGCTTCGGCGCGCCACAAACCGCGTGGGCCTACGAAACCCACATGGACATGATTGCCGACGCGTTGGGGATGGATCAGATCGAATTCCGGCGCAAAAACCTGCTGCGGGAGGGACGCGAACAGGCAACCGGAACGCCGATGCGCGACGCGGCGCTGGATGCCGTGCTCGATCAGGTGTCAACCCGCATGGCCTGGAGTGAGCCAGTCGATCGCGGCACGGGACGCATTCGGCGCGGCCGCGGCATAGCGGTTGGCTTCAAGGGGATTACGGCGCCGACGACATCGGTCGCCATGGTCAATTGCTATGCCGATGGAAGCTGCGCCTTGTATATCGGCACCGTCGATATGGGGCAGGGCTCCGACACCGTGATGGCGCAGATCGCAGCCGAGGTGCTGGAGATCGATGCCGAATCGATTCGCGTCATTCATTCCGATACCGACGTGACGCCCTACGACATGGGTACATTAGGTTCGAGGTCGACGTTCCACATGGGCACGGCGGTTCTTCTTGCCGCCAAGGACGCCAAGAACAAGATCGCCGAGCTTGCGCGCGAACTTTCGCTGCCGCCGGGCAACAACCTGCCGTTGCCGGAGCTGTTCCGCCGCAAATACGGCATGCAGGCCGGTAATATCATCGGCACAGGCAGCTTCATCCCCGATTACGAAAAGCCCGAAAAAGACACCGGCAGGTCGACCAAAGCCACGCCGTTCTGGGGCGTCGGCGCGTCCGGTGCGGAGGTAGAGGTGGACACCGAGACCGGGCATTTCACCGTAACCAAGCTAGTCAATGTGGCCGATGTTGGAGTCCCTCTCAATCCGAAGCTTGTGCAAGTGCAACTGTCCGGCGCGGCCATCATGCAACTCGGGTTCACGCTCACAGAAGAGATGATCTTCAGCGAAGGCCAACTCACCAATGGCTCCTTCGCTGATTACAAAATTCCGACATTGCTCGACTTGCCGGCCGAATTCATCAACGAATGTGTCGAATCACGGCAGAACGACGGGCCTTTCGGCGCCAAAGGGGCAGGAGAAACCAGCACGATTGCCCTCTCTCCCGCCATCGGCAATGCGTTGGCCGATGCGATCGGCATCCGTCTCACTGACCTGCCGCTGACCCCGGAGAAGGTTTTCAAGGCCTTGTCGGACGCCAAGCGCCTCTGGTCCGCAGGAGGGTAATTTGACCGCGCCTCGCCGTATCAGCTTCGCACTGAATGATGTGCCGGTATCCATCGACGTGATGCCGCACGAAACGCTTGTCGAAGTTCTGCAATATCGCCTCGACCTGAACGGGGCGCGCGAGAGCTGCGGTCAGGGCCTGTGCGGCTGTTGCACGGTTTATGTCGATGCGCAGCCCGTGTCGGGCTGTCTGTTTCTGGCGGTTCTTGCCGACGGGACACGGGTGCGAACCATTGAAGGGCTCGCCCAGGGTAAGCAGCTCGATCCTGTTCAGCAGGCCTTTATCGATGCCGGCGCATTCCAATGTGGATTCTGTACCCCCGGCTTCATCATGATGGTAAAGCAACTGCTCAAGCAGAAC
>JAUSBQ010000391.1 GCA_030651965.1 Pseudolabrys sp.
CAGCGTCACCACCGGCTGGTAGGACTGGCCGTCCTGCGGCATCACCGGAGGCTGCATCGCCGGCGATTTAACAATCACCGCTTCGGGGATGCTGGCGGCCTGCGCGCGGCCGCTGATCGCCGTCGCGCTGACCAGTGCCGCCGCCGAGAGGCCAACGAAGTTGCGTCGTGAGAAATCCATATCCGTCACTCCTTCAGTGGCCGGCAGGCTCGGCCGAAGCCGCGGCCGTCGATGTCGTATTGGCGGAACCGGACGCGCCATGGCCGCCGAGCACCGCCGATTTGAGGTTGGTGTCCGCCAGCCAGAAGTCGCGCTGCGCTTCGATGGCCGCGATGGTGGCGGCGATGCGTTCGCGCGATTCCGCGAGCAAGGCGAACACGTCGATCTGCATGGCGTTATAGCGCAGCAGCGTTTCTTCCGAGATGACCTTGCGCAACGGCAGCACGTCGCGCCGATAGCGTTGCGCGACATTGGCAGCGGCGCGGTATTGCGCATGGGCCTCGCGCGCTTCCGAGGCGACATTGACCGCCTTGGCCGACAGGCGGTTGACCGCCTGCGCATAAGTCGCTTCCGCCTCGCGCACGCTTGTTTCGCCGAAGTCGAACAACGGCACCTGAAACTCGACGCCGAGCCCGCGTTCCTTCTCGACCTCGCCGGCGGAATTCTCGACGCGTTTGTGCGTACCCGACACTTCCAGCAGATTGACGAAGCGCGTGGCGTTGGTCAGCCCGTAAGTCTTGGCCAGAGCCTCGACCTCCAGCCGCGCGATTTGCAGGTCGGCGCGGCGGCGGATGGCTTCGACTTCGATCGTTTTTGCATTGATCGCGTGCGCCGGCACCGCCGGCAGGCTCGCCGGCAATGTGAAGGCAAGCTCGCCGCCGGAAAGACCGAGCGCGCGCACCAGCCGTTCGCGGCCCGCCGCCGCGCGTTGCCGCGCCCCGGCAAGGCGCGCCGCCGTCTCGGCATAGAACACTTCGTGCCGCGCGCGATCGAGCTTGGTGGCCGAGCCGCTTTCGCCCAGCCGCTTCGACAGGTCGACCGCGGCCTGCGCCGAGGACTGCGCCTGCGCGAGGTACCCGGCAAGTTGCCGGCTGGCGACCGCCTCGGCATAGGCCCGCCGCGCCTCGAAGCCGGTGCGCAAGGTCGCCTCAACGGCGCGCAGTTGGGCCTGATGGAAACGGTCGGTGGCGATATCGGCGCGCGCCGGCAATGTCGCCAGCGCCAGGATACTGGCGACGATTTGCGCTTCTATTTCGAAACCGCCTCCACCGGCCATGCGCGACAGGTGAAACTTCGGCGTGGGCGGCAGGCTGGCGCGCACGCGCACCGCCTCGGCGATGCCCAGCGCGTTATAGTCCGCCTGCAAATCGCGGTTGTTCAGCAATGCGATCTGCACCGCGCTATCGGCGTTGAGCGGCCGCTTGAGCAGCGCGGCGACCGTTCGCCCGGATGCGGCCGTATCGTCGTCGCTGCGCAGCGCGACAACGTCCGCCCGCAACGCCGGCGCGGTCATGCCGCTGACGGCGTCCATCCCGCCATCGCTGGAAAAACTGGCGCACCCGGTCAGCAATGCCGCGGCAATGAATATGACGCCGGCAAAGCGTACGGAGCGCATCGAATGCGCAACCATTTGAGACTCTCCTGACAATACGATAGTGGCCACGCAGCCGCGTCACGCGGGCGCGCAAGGCTCAGATTGATCGCTGTCAGGCGATGGGGGGACGGTGCAGGGGGCCGGGGGCGCGGCCGCTCAGGCCGTTCGCCAGCGCGGTCACTGAAGACGACGCCGGCGCCGAGAGCCCGAACGTCAGGCCGGGATCGTGCGTAAGCGCCGAGACGCAGAACAGGCCGCAGCAACTGGCTGTATCGGCCATGCCGTCTTTGCTGGAGTGGTGATCCGGCGCGCTGCTTTGCTCGTGCTGGTGAGCGGCCGCATCGGCGTGGGCATGCGCCGCGCTGTCATGCTCAGCGGCTTTCGCCATGCCGCCCGTCGCGGCCAAGCAATGAAACACGGTCGGACTATTGACTGCGGCCAGTGCCGCCGCGGGCGCCATGACGCAAAACGCATAAGCCACGGCGATCAGGATCGCCGCCCGCTTCCGCAGTTTTCTGGTCAGACTATGCATCGCGCCTGTGCACTGATTTCCGTGAATTCGATATAGCCTAGCACAAACTATTCATACCCGAAAATGGCCGGGTCATGGCGAAAGCCATGCTTTCCCCATCTTGGTATACGCGGGCAAGGCATTCACAAAGCAAATGCCCGGCGCAAGACCGGGCATTTCTTAAAGCATCAGTCTCGGCAGCCTTACCGCCACTCCACCTTCTTGATCTCGTAGCCCTTGGCGCCGCCGGGCGCATTGACCTCGACGACCGCGCCTTTGGCCTTGCCGATCAGCGCCTTGGCGAGCGGCGAGGTGATCGAGATGCGGCCCTTCTTGGCGTCGGCTTCCGGCTCGCCGACGATTTGCCACACCTTCTTCTCGTCGGTGTCTTCGTCGACCAACGTCACCGTGGCGCCGAAGGTGATGGTGTCGCCCGACAGCTTGGACACGTCGATGATCTCGGCGCGCGCGAGCTTGTCCTGCAACTCGTCGATGCGGCCTTCGTTGAGCGATTGCTGCTCCTTGGCGGCGTGATACTCGGCATTCTCCGACAGGTCGCCATGCGAGCGCGCCTCGGTGATCTGCTGAATGATGCGCGGGCGCTCCACGCTCTGGCAGTGCTTGAGTTCTTCCTCGAGCACCGTATAGCCGGCCGCGGTCATCGGAATCTTGTCTACCATCGTCTCTCTCCTCCTGGCGGGCGTCAGATCAACTTGAACGCGCCGTAACGCCGCCAAGCCCTTCCACTTGAAAACCCGTCTGCCACTCGAAATTCGACTCCGGCCATGGGTTGCCCCATCCCGGAGTCATGTGATTGCGCAAGCCTAACGCGCGCCGCCGTTTCGGGTTCAGCCGACAAACCTGCTCAGGCCAAACTCTAACAAACTTTGCCTGATCAAACCTTGTCGGTGAAGTAGCTTTGCAGCGCGCGAACCTCAAGGTCACCCCCGAGATAGGCTTTTATGCCCTGCGCTGCCGCGACGGCTCCCGAAAGAGTGGTGTAGTACGGCACTTTATGCAAGAGGGCCGCATTCCGCAGGGAGCGGCTGTCGGCCAAAGCCGCCGCCCCGTCGGTGGTATTGAAAACCAGCTGAACACCGCCGTTTTTGATGGCATCGACGATATGCGGCCGGCCTTCCAGCACTTTATTGATCTTGGCGGCTGCGACACCATGTTCCGCCAGATAACGCTGCGTGCCCGAGGTGGCGATGCATATGAAGCCGAGCGAGACCAGCAATTTGATCGACGGCAGCAGCCTTTCCTTGTCGGCGTCGCGCACCGAGACGAACACGGTGCCGGCGCGCGGCAAATTGGTACCGCCGCCGATCTGGCTTTTGGCGAAGGCGGTCTCGAATGTCATGTCGATGCCCATCACTTCGCCGGTCGACTTCATCTCCGGGCCAAGCACGGTGTCGACGCCCGGGAAGCGCGCGAACGGGAAGACGGCTTCCTTGACCGCGCGGTGACTATAGACCGGCGGCTTGAGCTTGAAACTGGCCAGACTTTCGCCGGCCATGACGCGCGAGGCGATCTTGGCGACCGGCAGGCCGATCACCTTGGCGACGAAGGGCACCGTGCGCGAGGCGCGCGGGTTCACTTCCAGCACATAGATGTCGCCGTCCTTGATGGCGTATTGCACGTTCATCAAGCCGCCGACATTGAGCGCCAGCGCCAGTTCGCGGGTCTGCCGTTCCAGCTCAGCGATCGTCTCCTTGCTCAACGAATGCGGCGGCAGCGCGCAGGCTGAATCGCCCGAATGAATGCCGGCTTCCTCAATGTGTTCCATGATGCCGGCAATGAACGTGTCCTTGCCGTCCGCCAGGCAATCGACGTCGACCTCGGTCGCGTCCGACAGATAGCTGTCGATCAGCAGCGGGCTCTTCTTCGACACCACCAGCTCTGAAGGGCGATCCAAAGTCGCCGCCAGCCGCGCCACGTAGCGTTCCAGATGCGCGCTATCGCGCACGATTTCCATGCCGCGGCCGCCGAGCACATTCGACGGACGGATCACGACCGGATAGCCGATCTTGTCGGCGATCTCGCGCACGGCCGCCGGAGAGGTGGCGATGCCGTTCGCCGGCTGACGGATGTTGAGTTTTTCGAGCAATGTCTTGAAACGGTCGCGGTCTTCCGCGAGGTCGATCGCGTCCGGCGAGGTGCCGAGGATTGGGATCTTCGCCTTCTCGAGCGCTTCGGCCAGCTTGAGCGGCGTCTGGCCGCCGAACTGCACGATCACGCCGTGCAGCGTGCCGTTCGAGCGTTCGGTGTCGATGATTTCCAGCACGTCTTCCGGCGTCAGCGGCTCGAAATATAGACGATCCGAGGTGTCGTAATCGGTCGACACCGTTTCCGGATTGCAGTTGACCATGATGGTCTCGTAGCCGGCGTCCTTGAGCGCGAAGCAGGCGTGACAGCAGCAATAGTCGAACTCGATGCCCTGGCCGATGCGCTTCGGGCCGCCTCCGAGAATGACGAGCTTCTTCTTGTCCGACGGTCGCGCTTCGTCGGCCATGGCGCCTGCAAACGACGTCTCGTAGGTCGACTACATGTAGGCCGTCGGCGAGGCGAATTCGGCGGCGCAGGTATCGATGCGCTTGTACACCGGCCGCACGCCGAGCTTGCGACGCGCTGCCATCACGGCGTCGGCGTCGCCGCCGGTCAGCTTGGCCAGGCGCTTGTCGGAAAAACCCATCGCCTTGAGGCGACGGAACGGCGCGGCGGAGGTCGGCAGGCCCTTCGCCGTGATTTCGGCTTCGCAGTCGATGATGCCGCGGATTTCCGCCAGGAACCAAGGATCGATGCGGCAGGCGTTGTGAATGAGCTCGTCGCTGGCGCCCAGCCGCATCGCCTGCGCGACTTTCAGCAGACGGTCCGGCGTCGGCGTGCCGAGCGCGGCGCGGATCGCCGCCTTGTTGTCGGCATCGTCGACGCCCTTGGCTTTGTCGAAGCCTTCGATGGCGATTTCGTCGAGCCCGGTCAGGCCGGTCTCCAGCGAGCGCAGCGCCTTCTGCAAACTCTCCTGGAAGGTGCGGCCGATCGCCATGGCTTCGCCGACCGACTTCATCGACGTCGTCAGCACATTCGACGCGCCGGGAAATTTCTCGAAAGCGAAACGCGGAATCTTGGTGACCACGTAATCGATGGTCGGCTCGAACGAGGCCGGCGTCGCGCCGCCGGTGATGTCGTTGGAGATTTCGTCGAGCGTGTAGCCGACGGCGAGCTTGGCCGCGACCTTGGCGATCGGAAAGCCTGTGGCCTTCGACGCCAGCGCCGACGAGCGCGATACGCGCGGATTCATTTCGATGACGATGAGCCGGCCATCGACCACGGCGCTCACGGGCGTCGTCGCCGTGTGCGCGCTCGCGCTGACCGGATGTGCGGCGCCCGGCACGTCGACGGACCCGACGATCACCTCGCCGACGACGACCGAGCCGACGGACACCGCGGAGCCGACGGACACCGCCGAGCCGACCGAGCCCGTGAACCCGACGGAGACCACCGATCCGACGGAGACGACGGATCCGACGGAGACCACCGATCCGAGCGACGACCCCGACGACGATCCTGCAACGATCGTGAACCCGCAGATCACGCTCGCCGCGGTCGAAGGCGACCAGGTGCATGTCGCCGCGACGATCAAGGGCGTGAATCGTGCGGACGGCACGTGCACGCTCGAGGCGAGACGCGGCGAGCAGACGGCGACCGCGTCGCAGCCTGCGGTCTACAACGTGAACCGTACGGAGTGCGGCGGTCTGTACATCAAGGTGAAGAAGCTCGGCAGCGGTCAGTGGACCCTCGCGGTCACGTACCGGGCCGACGGCGTCGCCGGCACTGGG
>JAUSBQ010000395.1 GCA_030651965.1 Pseudolabrys sp.
CCCAGTGATGCGCGGCTGGCGCATCGGGACCAAGCGGCTTGGACCGCCGATGGGTTTGTTGCGCCGAATCTCCGACACCCCCACCGGCCACCGCTCCCCGCCCCAGCATCTGACGACGCTGATCAAACGCCCCCTCGTTAGATAGGACGGGATGCGGTATATATACCCCTATATGGGAATGGGGTCAAGAGGGATTTTGAATTTAATCCGGGCGCCCTCCGCCCTCATGGTGAGGAGCCCGGCGCAGCCGGGCGTCTCGAACCAGGGGGCGGCCTCGTCCTTCGAGACGCGCCCTATCGGGCGCTCCTCAGGATGAGGCCGGGAGAGGTGCGCCCGGGAATGACAAGCGAAACCGTAGCCCGCATGGAGCGAAGCGGAATGCGGGTAAATCGCCGCGAAACCGGCCCCGGATTTCGCTCTCGCTCCATCCGGGCTACGCTCGCTGGCCCGTGTGATCCATTGGGGTTAAATCTAACGTGGCCAACTGTTCGCAGCGTCGAGCCCGGAGGGAGTCAATGCGCCCCACCAAGACCGAACTCCGCTACGAGGCGATCGCTGCCGCTGCGATGGCCGTGCTGATATTCTTTGCTTACAAGATCGTCGGCTTTTTAGGGATCGGCATTTTAGGCATGGTGACGATGTTTGTTGCGTTTCAGGCCAACTTGAGCAAGAGCAACACTTCTGCGACCTACGGAATACTGGCGAGGCCTCCGCATATCATGGATCACGCGGAAAGAGCGGCCCGCCGGGCTGAGGCGGAATCGCTTTCGCATCCGATCCTGATGGGAATACTACTTGGAGCGTGCTTGGCCGTCATCGGCTTTGGAGCCATGCTTCTTCTTTAAGGCCGCAGGTTACTAGCACTAGCGACATTTGCCGTCCGCCCCCTACCCCCTGCCCCTTAACACCGCCTCGATCGACACGCGCGACCAGTTGGCGACGCGGGCGCGGAAGTCGTTGTAGGACGCATGCACGCGCGCGCTGGCGGCGTCGCGCGCGCTGAGTTCGCCGAGCACGCCGTCGGCTTCCTTACGCGCAGCGGCAACGACATCGCCGGGAAACGCCGTCAGCTTGACGCCGTGATCGGCGATCAGCACAGCGAGCGCCTGCGCGTTCAGCCGCTCCATTTCGGCGAGCGCGTAACTCGCTTCCGTGGCGCAAGCATGGGCGAGGATCGCCTTGAGGTCGGGGGCAAGCTGCTCCCAAACTTTAAGCGAAACGATGCACTCGCCGGTGCCGTTCGGCTTGTTGAAGCCGGGGTAATAATAAAACGGCGCGACGCGATACAAACCCAGCGCGATGTCGGTGCCGGGGCCGACGAACTCGGCGCCATCGATGACGCCGGATTGCAGGCTGGTGAGGATTTCCGCCGGCGGTGTCGTCTGCGGCGTCGCGCCAAGACGGCGATAGACTTCGCCCCCTAAGCCGAGCGAGCGCAGCTTGAGGCCGCGCAAGTCAGCGAGGCTTTTCAGCTCGCGGCGGAACCAGCCGCCCATGCAGACGCCGGTGTTGCCGCCCATGAACGGCTTGACGCCGAACGGCCTGTACAGATCGTCCCACAGAGCCTGGCCGCCGCCAGCGTCGATCCAGGCGACGTGCTCGGCCGGCGTCAGGCCGAACGGCACCGTGGTGAAGAAGCTCGCCGCCGCCATCTTGCCCTGCCAATAGAACGACGCGGTGTGGCCGATCTCGGCGACGCCATTGCCGACCGCCTCAAGCACGCCGAAGGCCGGCACCACCTCGCCCGCCGCCGACACCTGGATGTCGAGGCGGCCGTTCGACAGCGCGCGCACGCGCTCCGCGATGCGCTCGGCCGACATGCCCGGCCCCGGCAGGCGCTTCGGCCATGACGTGACCATGCGCCACTTCACCGTTTGCGCGGTGGCGATCGACGGCGCGGCGAGCGTGGCCGCGGCGGCGAGAGCGGCGGTGCGGGTGAACGTGCGGCGTGTGGTCATTACACTCTCCTTTTGCGCATGATCTTGTCCGAAAACCGGTTCCCACCCACGGATCAAGTCCGAGGGCATGCTTTTCGGGATCATGCGCGCCTCCAGAACTGATGGAAGTGGTTCAACGGTCCATGGCCGTGTCCGACTGTCAGTTTGTCAGCGGCCTTGATCGCTTCGGTGACGTAATCTTTCGCCTCGCGCGCGGCGGTGACGAGGTCGAGGCCCTTGGCGAGGCCGGCGGCGATGGCGGACGACAATGTACAGCCGGTGCCGTGCGTGTTGCGGGTGACGATGCGTTTGGCGGCGAGCCGCACGACCTCGCCTTCGCTCACCAGCAGATCGACGCTGTCGGCGTTGTCACCGTGGCCGCCCTTGATCAGAACGTAACGCGGGCCGAGCGCGAGAATTTGGCGCGCCTGCGCTTCCATGTCAGATTCAGTTCTTGCCAGCGACGCATCGGTCAGCGCGGCGGCTTCATGCAGGTTCGGCGTCACGATCAGCGCGCGCGGAATGAGATCGCGGCACAACGCGGCGATGGCCTCGACCGCCAGCAGCCGGTCGCCGGACGTCGCCACCATCACCGGATCGAGCACGATGTTTTGCGCGTCATGACGCGCGAGGCCTTCGGCCACCGCCGCAATGGCGGGCACCTGCGACAGCATGCCGATCTTGACCGCGCCGATATCGAGATCGGTGAACACGGCATCGATCTGCGTGGCGATGAAATCCGCCGGCACGTCGTGAATGCCGGTGACGCCGCGCGTATTCTGCGCCGTCAGCGCGGTGATCACCGACGCGCCGTAGACGCCGAGCGCGCCGAAGGTTTTCAGGTCAGCCTGGATGCCGGCGCCGCCGCTTGAATCCGAGCCGGCGATGGTGAGCGCGATCGGGGTCATGCGCGTACTCTTTTTTTGCGCATGATCTGATCCGAAAACCGGTTCCCACTTTTCGGGATCATGCGCTACGCCTCCGCTGCTCCAGGGCCACATCGACGGCATTGCGCAAGGTGCGCGCAGCAAGGCCGGGGTCCGGCGCCATCGACAAGGCGGAAATCAACGCGATGCCGTCGGCGCCGGCGGCGACAACATCGGCGGCGTTTTCGGCATTGATGCCGGCAATGGCGCAGACCGGGAATTTCGGTTCTCGCGCGCGGATCGCCTGCGCGATCTTCCGCAGGCCGTCGATGCCGATCGGCGCCGCGGTATTGTCCTTCGAGGTGGTGCCGTAGACGCCGCCGATGGCGACATAGTCGAGCAGATCGAGCGGCGCCTCGCGCGCCTGCTCCAGCGTCTTGACGGAAAGGCCGATGATCGCGGTTTTGCCGAGCAGCAGCCGCGCATCGGCCGCCGGCATGTCGTCCTGGCCGATATGGACGCCGTCGGCTTCCACCGCCAGCGCGACATCGACGCGGTCGTTGATCAGCAGCGGAATGTCGAGCGGCGCCAGGACACCGATCAGCGCGCGCGCCTCCGCCATCATCGCCTTGGTCGAGCCGTGCTTGTCGCGCAACTGCACGAGCGTCGCGCTGCCGGCGATGCGTTTGGCAAGCTCCGCGAGCGAGCGGCCGCCGCTGACGGCGGGGTCGGCCAATGCGTAGAGACGAAGATCGACGTTCATCAATTCACCCGTTTTACTCTGCGCGTGCCTTGTCGGCGAGCGTATGCGCATCGATGTTGTAGAGCGCGTCGAGGATGGCGGCGGCGAAACTGCCCGGCCCTTTGGCATTTTTCGCCGCCATCTCGCCGGCGACGCCGACGATCAGCATGGCGGACGACGTGGCGCGCAGCGCGTCCGGTTCGACTGCGAGGCAGGCCGCCACGATCGACGAGGCGGCGCAGCCCATCGCGGTGACGCGCGCCATCAACGCATGGCCGTTGGCGATTGTTGCGATGCGCTCGCCATCGGCGATCAGATCGGTGGCGCCGGACAGGCCGATCACGGTGCGGCGCATCTGCGCGTAAGCGGCGACCGCGTCGCGCGACGGTTCGCTCTCGGCCAGCGCGGTAAATTCGGCGGCGTTGAGCCGGATCGCTTTCGGGGCGAGCACGACGAGATCGCGCGCATAGGCGGCGCGGCCCGGCGCGCGGTCGACGAAGACCGGATCGAGCACCCAAGGGCGTCCGCTCTGCGTAGCGGCGTCGACGGCGATCGCGGTCGCCTCGCGGCGCTCGCGGTCGAAGGTGCCGAGATTGACCAGCAGCGCGTCGCTGCGCGCAACGAAAGCGCCGATTTCCTCAGGCGACAAGGTCATCGACGGCACCGCGCCGAGCGCCAGCAGCGCGTTGGCGGTGAAATTCTGCGCCACCGAATTGGTAATGCAATGGACGCGCGGGGATTTGGCGCGCAGGCGTGCCAATACCGCCGCCGCCTGCGACGCCAGTTCCTCACGCGGAATATCCGCGCGCGCGGCCTTGATCGGATGCTGCATCTCTCATCCCTCCGCCGGCATGACCCGGATCAGGTTCGTTGGGTTGGCGTTTCAGGAACGAGAAAGCGGCCTCTCAGCCCGGCCACCGGCCGGACACCCCACGAGATTGCTGTTCAAATACCTAGTCCGCGCTGCCGTTGATGGCAAGGGGCTTTAAGGTTTGGCTCACTTGCGCGCAAGGCGCTATTTTGCTGGATTGGCTCATCTTGGCGCATGACCTCATCCGAAGACCGGTATCCATTTTTCGGGTTATGCGCTGACTGGCACACGGAGACTGCGCTGAAATGACCCCGTTTTTCATCCAGATCAAATGCGAGCTCGGCAAGGCCTATCAGGTCGCCAACGAGCTCGCCGAAGCCGAGATCGCCTCGGAGATCTACTCCACCGCCGGCGACTACGATCTGCTGGTGAAGTTCTACGTCGACGAAGGCACCGACATCGGCCATTTCGTCAACGAGAAGGTGCACTGCATCGCCGGCATCAAGGACACCTATACGATTATCACCTTCAAGGCGTTCACGGCGTAGCCGCTACGACAAAGTCCGCGGCTGTCGCGGCGTCATCGCCGGCACATGGATGGGATAGACGACGCCGCACACGGTGCATTTGAAGACGCAGGTGTCGGTATCGACTTTCGAATTGCTGTGGCGGTGCTTCAGCACCGTCGGCCCGCCGCACACCGGACACGGCGGCGCCGGGATCGCATCGCAATTGGTGTCGGACATGATTTCGCCTCCTGCAAAACGGCAGCAATTATTCTTTGGTGCTGGCTAAGGATGAGCGCGATGCTCGCGTGACGTAATGAGATAACGCGCCAGCGGGAACTTGGCTCCGCGTCACGGCGTCATGAAATACCCGTGAGCGAGGGGAACCGGCCGGCCAAACGCAGCGTGAAATCGCAACTCGCCACAACCACGTCTAGTACAGCTTCGTTAAATCTCCGGCCGGCGCGGGCCGCCGGCCTCGCGGGCGCGTTGCAGGCCGAGCCAGCGCTCGCGGAACAGCACCGCAAGTCCGGCGGCGGCGACGATGGTCGCGCCGACATAGACCAGCGCGCTGGGCAACTCGCCGAACACCCAGTAGCCGAGCAGCAGCGCCCACAGCATGGCCGAGTAATCGAACGGTGCGATCACCGAGGCGCTGGCAAGGCGATAGCTCTCGGTCAGAACGATATGCGCGATGCCGCCGAGGACACCGGTGGCGATCAGCATCGTCAGCTCAGCCCCGGTCGGGGTATGCCAGGCGAAGGGCAGCGTGACCGCGCCGGCCAGCGCGCAGATCAGCGAGAAGTAGAACACGATCGACGAGGTCGTTTCGCTCTGCGTCAGCCGCCGCGTCTGGATCACCGTGCCGGCATTGCAGAAGGCCGCGAAAATCGCGAGCAACGATCCGGCCAAAGCGACGCTGGCGGCACCGGCCGCGGTGTAGCGGCTGGCGTCGAAATTCGGCACCAGCATGACCATCACGCCAATAAAACCGACCGCCACCGCCGACCAGCGGAAAATACGCACCCGTTCCTTCAGAAATATGGCGGCCAGCGCCACCGTGATCAGCGGCGACACGAACTGGATGGCCGTCGCCTCGGCCAGCGGCAGGCGCGCCAGCGCGCCGAAATTTCCGAACATGCCGAACACGCTCAGGGTACCGCGGCCAAGCTGGCCGAACGGCCGCCGGGTAATGACGGCGCTCATGAATTCGCCGCGCAAGGCATAGATCAGCAGCACCGGCGGGATGGCGAAGGCCGAACGGAAAAACACGATCTGCCCGACCGGCGTCGTCTCGCTCAATTGACGCACGAGCGCCGACATCGCGGCGAACAGCAGGGCCGAGATCAGCTTGAAACCGATAGCGGTGAACAGGTGCGTCGGTGCTCCGGGCATTGGGCTTTGCATAGCCGCCCGTGCCCGGCTTGTCCCCTACTTTTGTAGGATGATTTGAGGGCGGCAGCGGATGGCTCACATCAAATTGATCGGCGAAATGACGCGTTGAATTGCCGTGATCTTGAATGAATACTGGCAACGTTGCGGGGTTTATCCTGACTGAGGGTGCGGCCCATGTCGCATCGCCGGCCACCCGGACGGCCAAGGCCGGCAAGCTTTATTCCCAACTGGAGACTTCATGATGATTCGCATCGTTTCGGCCTGCGCGCTCGCAAGCGTCCTCTTCTTTACCTCCGGGAGCCCCTCGTTGCGGGCGCAGACGGCGCCGGCCCAGGTGGCCAAGGAGCGCGTGGACCTCATGAAAGGTTTGTGGCGGGGTTACTACCGCGACATGTCCGAGGCTGCCAAAGGCGTAGGCGACCCAAAGGCGGTCGCGGTCAAGGCGACGGAGGCGGCCGCGCAGATGAAGAAATTCGGCACGCTGTTTCCCCCCGGCAGCGGCCGCGAAGCGGTGCCGGACACGCGCGCCAAGCCAGAAACCTGGACGCAGCGGGCCGATTTCAATGGAGCAATCGACAAATTGGTGACGGAAACGGTTGCCTTCGGCGAAGCGGCCAAGGCCGGCAATGCCGACGCCATGAAGGCCGCATGGCCGAAAGTGGCGGAAGCCTGCGGCGCATGCCACGGCGGCCCGCCCAAGAGCGGTGGCAAATTTCGGTTCGAAGAATAAAGCCGGGCATCTCCCGGATGCGTTTCAGCTTTCACATCTTCTGTTCGGCGGCCGTGCTATTCGCGGCCGCCGGCGCCGAAGTGCGCGCGCAATCGCCATCGGCAGAACGCGGCAAATATGTCTTCGATGCGGGCGGCTGTTTCGGATGTCATACCGAATCCGGCGGTGCGCCAATGGCCGGCGGCGGTGCGCTGCGCACGCCTTTCGGCGCTTTCTACGCACCGAACATTACCCCCGACCCGGACTTCGGCATCGGCAAATGGTCGGACGCGGATTTCATCCGCGCCTTGCGCGAAGGGCTGTCGCCGCGCGGGCAGCACTACTTCCCGGTCTTCCCCTACCCCGCTTATACGAAAATGACGACGCCGGACCTACTCGACCTCAAGGCCTATCTGGCGACGATCGCGCCTTCGAAGAAGCCGAGCCGCGCGCATGAGGTGAATTTCCCCTATTCGATACGGGCAACCTTGATGCCTTGGAAGTGGCTCAACTTCGACGCCGGCGAATATAAAGCGGATGCGAACCGGGACGCCAAGTGGAACAGAGGCGCGTATCTGGCGCAGGCGCTGACCCATTGCGGCGAATGCCATACGCCGCGCAACATGCTCGGCGGACTTGAGCGCGCACAATGGCTGTCCGGCGCGCGCATGCCGGTCGGCGACCTTATCGCGTCGAATCTGACGCCGGACAAGACCGGCCTCGCCGACTGGTCGACCGCCGACATCACCGACGCGCTGGAAACCGGAACGCTGCCGCAAGGCGGCACGCTTGGCGGCGAAATGGGCGAGGTCATCAGGAACAGCACAAGCAAGATGCGGGCCGAGGACCGCGAAGCGATCGCGGCCTATCTCAAGGCGTTGCCGCCCCACCCGACGACGGTGACGAAGAAAGCGAAGTGACGTTACGCCGCGCCCGTCTTCCGCGCGCTCTGGATCACCGTCCAGATCTTGTGCGGCGTCGCCGGCATGTCGATGTGGCGGATGCCATAAGCGCGGTCGAGCGCGTCGATGACCGCATGGATGACCGCCGGACATGAACCGATGGCACCGGCCTCGCCCGCGCCTTTGACGCCGAGCGGGTTGTTCTTGCACAGCGTATTGCGGGTTTCGAACAGGAAGAACGGCGAATCCTTGGCGCGCGGCATGGCGTAGTCCATGAAGCTTGCGCTCAGCAGTTGTCCAGAGGACACGTCATAGACCGTATCCTCCATCAGCGCCTGGCCGATGCCCTGC
>JAUSBQ010000404.1 GCA_030651965.1 Pseudolabrys sp.
CGCTGGTCGCGTTGCTGACGACTTTGGTTCTGCTGTTCGGCTTCCAGGGCGACCAGATCATTGCGCAGCCGCTGATCATCTTGCTGCTGGCCGTGCCGATCCTGATCCAGGTCTATTTCAATGCCGGGCTTGCCTATGTGCTGAACCGGATGGCCGGCGAACAGCATTGCGTCGCCGGGCCGTCCGCGCTGATCGGCGCCAGTAATTTCTTCGAACTGGCGGTGGCCGCCGCGATCAGCCTGTTCGGCTTCAACTCCGGCGCCGCTCTGGCGACGGTCGTCGGCGTCCTGATCGAGGTTCCGGTCATGCTGACCGTGGTCGCCATCGTCAATCGCAGCAAGGACTGGTACGAGCGCGGCGCGAAATCGCGCGCTGCCGCGGCCGGGAAGGTCTGACACCGTAACAAAGGGCCCACTACGGCCCGGCGCAAACGTCAAGCTGCCATGATTCCCGCCTGAACTTCCCGCATTGCCCTTTCGCCCGTGCCATGTTTAAGGTCGCGGCCCATTTCCTGCCGGATGCTTTTATGGCGCGCGACCAGATCGATATGACCCCGATTGAGACCCGTGACGAACTCGTCGCGTGGTTCGAGGCGGGCAACAAGCCGAAGGCGCAGTTTCGCGTCGGCACCGAGCATGAGAAGTTCGTCTTCACGCTCGACGGACACAGGCCTGTGCCCTATGCCGGCGCCAGAAGCATCCACGCCATCCTCGAAGGCATGCACGGCCTGCTCGGCTGGGAGCCGATCATGGACGGCGACAACATCATCGGCCTGTTCGACGTCACCGGCGGCGGCGCCATCTCGCTCGAGCCCGGCGGTCAGTTCGAGCTGTCCGGCGCGCCGGTCGAAACCGTGCACCAGACCGCGTCAGAACTGATGGCGCATCTGGCGCAGGTGCGGGAAGTGGCCAAGCCGCTCGGCATCGGCTTCCTCGGCCTCGGCATGACGCCGAACTGGAGCCGCGCCGATATCCCCGTGATGCCGAAGAGCCGCTACAAGATCATGACGGCCTACATGCCGAAGGTCGGCTCGCGCGGCCTCGACATGATGTACCGCACCTGCACGGTGCAGGCGAACCTCGACTTCTCGTCCGAAGCCGACATGGTCAAGAAGCTGCGCGTCTCGCTGGCGTTGCAGCCGGTGGCGACCGCGCTGTTCGCCAATTCGCCCTTCACCGAAGGCAAGCCGAACGGCTTGCTGTCGATGCGATCGGAAATCTGGCGCGACACCGACAACAACCGCGCCGGCATGCTGCCCTTCGCCTTCGAGGACGGCATGGGCTTCGAGCGCTACGTCGACTACGCGCTCGATGTGCCGATGTATTTCATCAAGCGCGGCGACACCTATATCGACGTCGCCGGAAAATCGTTCCGCGATTTCTTCGCCGGCAAATTGTCCGATCTGCCGGGCGAACGGCCGACCATTTCCGACTGGGCCAATCATCTGTCGACGATTTTCCCCGAGGTGCGGCTCAAGCGTTATCTGGAAATGCGCGGCGCCGATGGCGGGCCGTGGCGGCGTCTGCCGTCGCTCACTGCGTTCTGGGTCGGGCTGTTCTACGACGAGGATTCGCTGCAAGCGTGCTGGGACATGGTCAAGACCTGGACCGCCGAGGAACGTCAGAAGTTGCGCGACGACGTGCCCGAACTCGGCTTCAAGGCCGAGATCCGCGGCCGCAACATGCTGACTTTGGCGCAGGAGACCTTGCGCATTGCCGCGCGCGGCCTGGCGCGCCGCAAGCGTTTCGACAAGAACGGCCGCGATGAGACGCGCTATCTGCGCCCGCTCGAGGAATCGATCGCGCGCGGCATCACGCCGGCGGAAGAATTGCTCGAGAAATTCCACGGCGCGTGGAAGGGGTCGGTCAACCCGATATTCGAAGAGTATGTGTATTAATCAATCCGCCTCATGGTGAGGAAGGCCGCAGGCCCGTCTCGAACCATGGGGCGGCCTCGTCCTTCGAGACGCGCTCCTTCGGAGCGCTCCTCAGGATGAGGCCGGACAGGATCTGCCATGGCCAAATCCACGCCCGCCACGCTGGCGCTTGAGAAAGCCGGCGTCGCCTTCAAGCTCCACGAATACGCCTACGATCCCGCCGCCGCGCGCATCGGCATGCAGGCGGCCGAAGCATTGGGCATTGAGCCAGCGCGGCTGTTGAAGACCTTGATGGCGAAAGCGGGTAATGAAGTCATCTGTGTGCTGGCGCCGTCCGACCGCGAAGTGAATCTGAAAAAGCTCGCTCATGCGGCCGGCGTCAAAAGCTGCGCCATGCTGCCTGCGCTCGATGCCGAGCGCATCACCGGCTATCACGTCGGCGGGATTTCCGCCTTCGGCCAGAAGAAGCGCGTGCGCGTGTTCATCGAGCAGTCGGCCCTGGCATTTGCGCTCATCGTCGCCAATGGCGGCCGGCGCGGGCTGCAAGTCGAGTTGGCGCCGGCGGACCTGATCCGCGTGCTTTCCGCGACCGCGGCGGAGATTTGTTGACTATATCCGCCTCATCCTGAGGAGCGGCCCGAAGGGCCGCGTCTCGAAGGACGAGGCGGCCCCATCCTTCGGAGACGCATTGCCATAGCGCGTCGAAGACGCGCGTGAACGCGCTTATGGCAATGCTCCTCAGGATGAGGCCGAAACAGGCGGCGACTTTCCCCCCGCATGCCTTCCATCGCAGGATACGGGTTGCAGCGCCGGGCAACAGCGGGCAAAAGCGCCGCATGCCGCTGCCTTCCCGAAACACCGCCGACCGCGATCCGAATGCGCGCGCACTGACGCCGCTCGACTACGGCCTGTATGCGACGTCGGTGCTGGTCTGGGGCCTGTCCTGGATCGCCATGCACTATCAGGTCGGAGAGGTGGCGCCGGCGGTGTCGATCGTCTGGCGCTTCGCCATTGCCGCGCCGCTGATGTTTGCGCTGGCGTTTCTGCGCGGCGAACGGCTTTGGTTTGCGCTCGCCGATCACCGTTATTTTATCGGCCTCGGCGTGGCGATCTTCTCGACCAATTTTCTGCTATTCTATTACGCCGCGCAGTACGTCCCATCCGGCCTTTTGTCGATTGCCTTTTCGCTGGCCTCGGTTGGCAACATCATCCTCGGTGCGCTTGTATTCGGGGCGAGGATCGAACGGCGCGTCGTTATTGGCGGCGGTCTCGGCGTTGCCGGCGTCGCTGCCATGTTCTATCCGGAGCTGGACGGCTTGCGTCTCGACAGCACCGGGTTCCTGGGCCTGGCGCTGGCGGCCTGCGGCACGCTGTCGTTCTGCGCCGGCAACATGCTGTCGGTGGCGGCGCAGCGGCGCAAACTGCCGATCTTCGCTTCGACCGCCTGGAGCATGGCCTATGGCGCCAGCTTCGTGACGGCGTTCGCATTCCTGCGCGGCGATACCTTCGCCATCGAATGGAGCGTCACCTACCTCGGCGGGCTCCTCTATTTGAGCATTGCCGGGTCTTTCATCGCCTTCAGCGTCTATTTCACCTTGCTCGGCCGCATCGGCGCGGCGCGCACCGGCTATACGACCGTCATGTACCCGGTCGTCGCGCTCCTCGTTTCGACCTTCGCCGAGAACTACACCTGGAGCGTTATCGCGGCAGCCGGCCTTGCCGCCGTTCTCATCGGCAATGTGCTGGTGCTACGCGCGCCAAAGCGGCCGGACTGACGACGTCTCACTCCGCCGCCTGCACCGCTTCCGACAGGTTATCGAGTGACAGGATGATGTGCTCGGCCAAAGCATCGGCCAGCGTCGAGCCTTCGTGCGCGTTGCGCACCAGGCCGATGTGGCAGCTCGGCAGTTCGGGGAAGCCATCGGCCGCGGTCAGCACGCGCATGCCGGGACGAAGCCCCGATTCGGGCAGCACCGACACCGCGAAGCCGGCGAGCACGGCGGCGGCGACCGCGCCGGCATTCGAGCTCGAATAGAGAATGCGATATGGCCGTGCCATGGTCTCCAGCCGGTCGACGGCGGCACGCCGCCAGCTACAGGTCGGCCGCCCGAGCGCCAGCGGCAGCCGCTCCTCGGTGTGCGTGGCGTGCCGGTTCGAGGTCACCCACAACAGGCGCTCGCGGCGGAAGGTCTCCGAGGCGCGCTTCGATTCGCAATTGGTGACGATGGCCAGATCGATCTCGTTGGCGTCGATGCGCTCCAGCAGGTCGGACGAGGGCTCGCAGATCACCGACAGCTCGACGCTCGGATAGGCGCGCGAGAACCGCGCCATGATCTCCGGCAGGTAACGGTCGGCATAGTCATCCGGCACGCCAAGGCGGACGCGTCCGGACAGTTCGGCGTCGGAAAAGGCCGCGATGGTCTCGACATTGAGCTTGATGATTCGCCGCGCGTAATCGAGCAGGCGCTGGCCGTCCTCGGTGAGCTTGGACGCGCGGCCGTCGCGGGCGAAAATCGGCCGCTCCAGCCGCTCTTCCAGCCGCTTCATCTGCATGGAGACGGCGGACTGGGTCTTGTTCACGACCTCGGCCGCCTTGGTGAAGCTACCGGTTTCGGCGATGGCGACGAAAGTGCGCAGCTGGTCGACGTCGAGCAGAGCAGTCATGGCAGGCATCCCAATTTGTCGGGGCTCGGCGTTAATTTGAGCAGGCCACAAAGTTGCACAAGGAAAAACAACCTATTGTTCCGCTTGTGCATTTTTGGACCGCGATAGCGGGCGCCGCGCCACATTCGTTAATATCAGCATTCCTGATCGGTTACATTAAAAACATTCGTTTCACTAATCAATAGGGGGCGCGCATATTGATCGGGCTTCGCCAGTGCACGCCTGAAACCGGGTGGCTGGCAGCCGGAATTGCGGCGATGAACGCTCCAGTCCGTGACCTCAATGGAGACTGCCATGACGACCGCCCAATACCCCGTTTTGCCCATCGCCGCCGGTACTCTGGCTCGCGTGTTCGCAGCGCTTCTGGCGCCGGTCGTCGGGTCGTCGAAAGCAGTCGTCCGCGCCCTGCGTCACCGCCATGACGCGAACGTTCTCGCGCGTCTCGATCGCCGCATGCTGGCCGATATCGGCCTGACCCGCTCGGACGTCCAGGACGCCTTCTCGACGCCGCTGTGGGAAGACCCGACCACGCTGCTGAGCGAGCGCGCCATCGAGCGCCGCATGAACCGGGCGGTCACCCGGGTCACGCGCACCGACGCCTTCCGCCAGCCGCCGACCAACCGGCCGGCGCGGCTGACAGTCTAAGCGCGAACTGAAATAGCCAAACGGCCGATCCCTCTCATCGGCCGCCCGATCCGAGACAACGCGAAATCCCCTCTCGCGCCCGGATCAAGAGCGCCCGCCGGCCCCTCCGGCGGGCGCAAACTTTTTCTGCACAGCGGAATTCCCGCAGGGCATCCGCGGCCGTCTGGTCTAGACTGCCGGCATGATTGTCCGGTTCAAGTTCTTCAGCGCCCTCCTGGTGGGGCTCGTTGTCGCCGGCGCCGCGCTGGCGCAAAGCGGCTTCGACCGCCGGGGCGGCGACTATCAGCGATTCGACATCCGCAGCGGCGATCCGCAAGTCTGCGCCGAAGCCTGCGAACGCGACAGCCGCTGCAAGGCTTGGACATTCTCGTACCCGCGCACCGCCAATGCGCTCGCCACCTGCTGGCTCAAGAACAAGGTGCCGCCGCGCAACGACGACAAATGCTGCGTCTCTGGCGTCCGCGGCGCCGGCGTGATCGCGCCGCGCCAGGGCCCGGTCGAATTCGGCATCGATCGCCTGGGCGGGGACTTCCGCGACTTCGAAACGCCGCCGGAGCCGGCCGGCGCCGCCTGCAACGCCGCCTGCGAGGCCGACAACAAATGCCGCGCCTGGACCTATGTGCGGCCGGGCTATATCGGCGCCTCGGCGCGCTGCTTCCTGAAGGACAGGATCACACGCCCGCGCGCCAAGCCGTGCTGCATTTCGGGCGTGGTGCGGTAGTCGCCAGTGTGTTTCAGATTGAATCGGCTCTAACCGGTCCCGATTCGCACCTTATCAATCCTCGGATACGCGCCCGGGCTTGCGGCCCGCGACGACGATGCCGGTCAAATACGGTCGGCAGAATCGATATTTGTTTGACTTTTATCAACGCACATCGATGTGCTGCTTGCCAAAATATCCATCTTGGAGATCTCAGCGGCGTTAAGTCGATGCGGCGCGGTTCGAGGGACCACGACCGGCTGCGCGCAACGTATTGAGGCATTGTACCATGTCGCATCGTCAGCATTTGACGACCCGTCGCGCCTTCATCGCGACTCTAGGCTTCGGCGGTGTCGCTCTCTATGGCGCATGGGCTGCCTATGGTGCTGCGCCGCTTCCCTTCTTTGGTTCCCACGGCGAAGGTGCTGCGAGCCCGTCGCCTCTAATCGACGCGTCCCAGAGCCATGGCGGGCACGGCGCTGCGGGCACGATGACGCCTGAGGAATTCCTCCGCCGGCACGAAGAGTTCGTGGCGCGATTCAGCCAGCCCGACGGCAGCGTTGCGCTCGGTCGGGTGGACGCGCCTGCTGCGAATGCCATACCGCAGGCTCCCGCCGTTGCACACGATACGCATACACCACCACCGCCGGCCGCCGCTGGCGGTCATGCTGCGCATGGCGCAGCGCAGCATGGCGCGACCGACGCACCGCAAGCACCAACTGACGAAGGTCACGGAATCGCCTTGGCCGATCGCGGCACGACACCGCCGGTGGACTTGTACCTTCACGCCTACCGCTTTGGTTTTGCTCCCGATGACATCCAAATCGAGGTGGGCAAGCCCTATCGCTTCCGGATGATGGCGTCGGACATCACTCACGGCGCCTCGCTTCAACTTGGCCGCGGCAGCCGAATCATTCGCCTGCGTCCGAACGTCGTGAACGAGCAGACGATCATCTTCAATCGCCGTGGCCCGGTCCTTATCTACTGCACAACTTTCTGCGGACCCGGGCACGACGCGATGAAAGCCAGAATTCTGGTGGCATGAGAGAGGCGATAAGACCATGAGCAGTCCTGCCTTGGCTTCCTCATCCTTCGCCGATCGACTTGCCGCCCTGTCCAGCGCCGACCGGCTGTTGTGCGGTCTGTTGATCGGATTTGCGCTATTCGCGCTCACGCTCGGGATTGGGTATGGCGTCGCGATGGCGCTCGCTCGATCCGGCGTGCTCAGCTTCCTGCCCGACACACCGTATCGCATTCTTACTCTGCACGGCACGTCGGCGTTCTTCTACTGGCTGTTCATCGCACAAGCCGCGCTCCTTATCGTCCTGGCCGCCGGGGAGACCGGGCGCGGTATTGCGCTTCGCACATTCGCCTGGATCGGAACGGTTTTGATTGCCGCGGGCTTCGTGCTGTCCGAACTGAGTGCGCTGACCGGTACGCCCCTGTTATACGATGCGAACCCTGAGCTGGGTCTCGACGATCCGCAGGTCGTTGCCGGAATGGCCGGCGGCTATCTGCTGCTGGCCGCGGGCCTCACGGCCATCAGCGTCAGCGGCATCGCAACAATACTGGTCGGGCCGCGGAAAGTCGCGGACGGGTTCTCCGCGCTCGGCTTCGGCCTGTTCGCCTTGGCGGGGTTCCTGATCGTCAGCGCCGTCGCGGCGGTGAACGCCTTCCTGCCCAATTTATTGTGGGCGCTCGGCTACGCCGCCTTCCCGAAGGACGCCACAACCGAGTGGCACATCTTGTTTCACAACCTGCATTACCTTCCGCTCATGGCAACCGTGCTGGTGTGGTACGCGCTCGCGCGCAACTTGACCGGAGCCCAATCGATTACGGGAGCGGCATTCTCCAAGGTCGTTTTCGCCTCCTATCTCGTGTTCGTGCCGCCGACCTCGCTCTACCATATGTTCCTGGAGCCGAACCTGCCCGAGAGCATGCGCGTCGCAGGGTCGCTGCTCTCGCTGTTCGTCAGCGTACCGACATTGATCGCATTCCTTATCGTCGTGGCGTCGCTTGAGGCGCATGCCCGCGCGAATGGCGCCACCGGGTTGTTCGGCTGGATACGTCGCTTGCCGTGGACCAATCCGGTCATCGCCAATATGGGCGTGGCGATGTTGACGATGCTGATCGGCCTCGTGTTCGCCTTCGTGCTGATCCAGGAAAAGCTCGCCCCGCTGTTGAGCGACACCGTCTTTGTGCCCGGCTACTTTCACTTCTTCGCTGTCGGTACGATCACGCAGACCTTCCTGGCAGTTATGATGGTGGCGCTACCGGCGATCAGCGGACGGGCGCTCTGGCGTCCCGCCGTTCTCAGTCGCATGCCCTGGATCGTCCTGACAGGTCTGCTTCTGTTCGGCGTCGGTGGCATTGTCGCCGGGTTTTTGGGCGTACCCCGGCGAGTGGTGGACATCGGCTATGACGGCGCGGCGCCGGCGTTGTGGCGTCCGCTCATGGCACTGCTCGGTGTGGGGGGCGTTGTCTTCGCGGCGGGGCTCAGCGTTTCGCTTTACGGAGTGGCGCGAAGCCTCATCCCCTCTCGCAAGCCTGCATCAGCGAGAGCCGGGCAGAGCGTGGCCTGGACGATAACCGGTGCGACGGGCGCACCGGCTTGGACTGGCCCGGTCGCGGTCCTGACAATGGTTGTTGCGATGTACGGCGCGACGATCGTCGCGTTCGAACTGATGCAAGCCTTGCCTGTCGCCGCCTCCGGCTCCAGCAGTCACTGAAGGACGAGGTCATGAAACAGGAGCTGTTATTGCTGCTCGGCGTTGCCGCCGTCTGGTCTGTTCTGGCCGCTGTCTACGCTTTGGCTCCCGGGCTAGGAATGCCTGGATACGCGCGTGTCTGGGGCGGTGGCGCCGTCGTATTCCTAATTTTGGCCGCGGTTCTGGGCATGACAAGACGGCGGACAAGAGGCTGACTTGACCTGCTGGCGACGGGGCACTCAGCGCACCGTAGTGAAATATTACGCCGTGCCGCCCACCGTGATGCGGTCCATGCGCAAGGTCGGCTGGCCGACGCCGACCGGCACGCCCTGGCCGTTCTTGCCGCAGGTGCCGATGCCGGGATCGAGCGCGAAGTCGTTGCCGATCATGCTGATGCGGTGCAGGTCGGTCGGGCCGTTGCCG
>JAUSBQ010000409.1 GCA_030651965.1 Pseudolabrys sp.
ATGGCGTCGCCGTCACGGCCGACCCCGAGCACCGGGTGAGCGACCAGACGCACCTCGAGGCGGTGGTCAGCAATTTCGCCCATCACCGAATCGACCAGGAACGGCATGTCGTCATTGGTCACTTCGATGACGGTGACCGCCTTCCGCTCGCCCGACGCGGCAAGTTGCACGGTTTCGCAGCGGATCTTGGTCGTCCCCGGCGGGCGCTCCTTAAGATAGTCGAAGGCGCGCTCGGCGAGACGCGCCAGATCGGCGGGGCCGTAATGCACCACGTCGTCCGGCACCACGCGGCCGAAAAGCTGGGCGGCGAAACTCGGCGAGATATCGTCGCGGCGGCCGTACAATGCGATGCCGGCCTGCTCGATGATGATGCGGGCGGCGGTTTCTTCGGCGCTGCCGGGACGTTCGGCGGTCGGGTTATCGAGCACGAGGACCTCGCGGGGTTTGGCGGTGCGCAGGATCGGGTCCCGAAAGCCGGGATGCACTTTGCGGACGACGATGAGAATCGGCCGAGGCGGATGGGGAGTTTTCACCTTCCCGGCCGATCCGTCGAGAGCAACGCACCAATTCGCAACGCGTTCGTGACAGTCTTCCGGCGTCGTGAGCGGCTGGTAAGGCCCTGAAATAAAACGCATAAAGGGACCCTCCGGCACGTATCGCGGATTTGCGTAACGTTGTAGTCTTGGGCTTAGGTGAGGAAATCCAAGGACATAAGGCAATGGCCAGAGCAACGGGTGGCGGCGCGACACAATCAAAGGCCGGCAAGCCGTTCAAGGACGCCGCCAAAGCAAGCCTTGCGAGAGGCGATGGGGCAAAAGCCGGCAAGAACGGCGCGGCCGCGCCAGCCAAGGCGGCGAAATCCGCGGCACCAGCGCCCGACGACATGCCGATCGTCGCGCTCAACCTGCCGGCCGGGAAGCTGTCGCCGGCGATGGCCGCCTATTTCAAGAAGTGTCAGGACAAGCTCGGCTTCGTGCCGAACGTGCTGGCCGCCTACGCCTTCGACACCGTCAAGCTGGAGGCCTTCGTCGCGCTGTATAACGACCTGATGCTGGGCGAGAGCGGTCTGTCCAAGCTGGAGCGCGAGATGATTGCGGTCGCGGTATCGTCGCACAACCGCTGCTACTACTGCCTGACCGCGCATGGCGCGGCGGTGCGGCTCTATTCCGGCAGCCCGCTGCTCGGCGAACAGATGGTGATGAACTACCGCGCCGCGCGGCTGAACAAGCGCCAGCGTGCGATGCTCGACTTCGCTGTGAAGCTGACAGCCTCGCCTGCGAATGTCGAGGAAGGCGACCGCGAGCGGCTGCGCCGCGCCGGCTTCACCGAGCGCGACATCTGGGACATCGCCGCGGTGATCGGCTTCTTCAACATGTCGAACCGCGTCGCGTCGGCAACCGATATGCGGCCGAACACAGCCTATCACGGGCAGGCGCGGTGATCTTCCCTCTCCCCGCCCCTCAACTGTCATGGCCGGGCTTGTCCCGGCCATCCACGTCTTTACCTTAGTGAAGCAAGCAAGTCGTGGATGCCCGGGACAAGCCCGGGCATGACGGGGGACTCATGAAACGCACCGCTGCCACCGCCCTCGCCCTCCTTCTCGGTGGCTCGCTGGCCCTGGCGCAGTCGGCGCCGCAGCTTGCCTCGACCCTGCCCGCGATTCCGCAGGCGAGCGGCATTGTCGGCCATTACGCCATGGTGGTGGCGCAGGAGCGCATCGCCGCCCGCATCGGCGTCGAGATTCTCGATCGCGGCGGCAATGCCGTCGATGCCGCGGTCGCCGTCGGCTTTGCGCTCGCGGTGACCTACCCGCGCGCCGGCAATATCGGCGGCGGCGGCTTCATGGTCATTCACCTGGCGAAAGACGCGCGCGGCAATCCGGCGCAGGATATCGCCATCGACTATCGCGAGACCGCGCCGGAAGCGGCGACGCCGACCATGTTCCTGGACGCCGGAGGCCTTCCCGATCCGATCAAATCGCGCGATTCCGGGCTAAGCGTCGGCGTGCCCGGTACCGTCGCCGGTCTGGCGCTGGCGCATGACAAATACGGTTCCGGCAAACTGTCGCTTGCGGAACTGCTGGCGCCGGCAATCAGACTGGCCAAGCAGGGCTTCGCGGTTCGGGACGACCTCGCCGATTCCCTGCCGGCCGCCGCCGCGAAGCTGGCGCGCTTCCCCTCGAGCGCCAGCATCCTTCTCAAGGACGGCGGCAAGCCCTGGCAATCCGGCGACCGGCTGATCCAGGCCGATCTTGCCGATACGCTAAAGGCTATCGCCGACAAGGGCCCGCGCGCCTTCTACGAAGGCTTGACCGCAAAGCTGATTGCCGACGCCGTGCGCAAAGCCGGCGGGATCATGACCGTCGAGGATTTGCAGAGCTACCGCGCCATCGAGCGGCCGGTGGTGCGCGGCACCTATCGCGGCCGCACCATCGTCTCGATGCCGCCGCCGTCGTCCGGAGGCGTTCACCTGATCGAAATGCTGAACATTCTGGAAGGCTACGATCTGCGTCACCTCGGACGCGGCGACGAGGCGCTGCATTATTTCATCGAGGCGATGAAGCGCGCTTATGCCGACCGCGCGGTGTTCATGGGCGATCCTGACGCGGTGAAGATTCCGCAGGCCGGACTGATCTCGAAAAAGTACGCCGAAGCGCTGCGCGCCGGCATCACCGCCAAGGCGACACCGGCGGCCGAACTGCATGCGGGCAAGCCTGCCGAATACGAGGGGCCGAACACAACGCATTTCTCCGTCATCGACCGCGACGGCAACGCCGTGTCGAACACCTATACGCTGAACTTCTCCTATGGCCTCGGTCTGATCGCCGACGGCACCGGCGTTCTGCTCAACAACGAACTGGATGACTTCACCGCCAAGGCCGGCGCGTCGAACGCCTATGGCCTTGTCGGGTTTGCCGCCAATCTGCCGGGACCGCACAAGCGTCCGTTGTCGTCGATGACGCCGACCATCGTGTTGCAGGACGGCAAGCCGTTGCTGGTCACCGGCTCACCCGGCGGCAGCCGCATTATCACCGCGGTGCTGCAGGTGGTCACCAATGTCATCGACTTCCAGATGCCGGTGGATGACGCGGTCTCGGCGCCGCGGCTGCATCAGCAATGGCAGCCGGAAGATACCCTTGTCGAGCCTGGCTTCGACCCGGCAGTATTGGCGGCGCTGGCGGCGCGCGGTCACAGAATCGTCCCGACGCGGCCCGGCACCTCGGTCAATTCGATCGAGGTGACCGCGGACGGCTATGTCGGCGCCGCCGATCCGCGCACGCGCGGTTCGCTGGCGGCGGGCTATTGACGGGCGGGTGGCAGGATGGCGGACAACAACAGTTCGGTGGATCGCGTGCGCGCGGCGCTCATGACCGAAGGGCATGAAGACACCATCGCCGAATTCCCCGACGGCACCCGCACCGCCGCTGATGCCGCCGCCGCGGTCGGCTGCACGGTGGCGCAGATCGCCAAGTCGATCGTGTTGCGCGCGGGCGAACAGGTCGTGCTGGTGATCGCCTCCGGCGTCAATCGTGTCGATGTCGCGAAAGTCTCAAGGCTGCTCGGCGCGACGGTAAAGAATGCCGATGCACGATGGGTGCGCGACACCACCGGCTTTGCCATTGGCGGCGTCGCGCCGGTCGGGCATCTCACGCCGCTGCGCGTTCTGATCGACGAGGACCTGATGGCGCTCGATCCGGTCTGGGCCGCCGCCGGGTCGCCGCGTCATGCCTTTCGCACCGGCGCCCGCAAGTTGGCGGACATGACCGATGGGCAGGTTGCCGACATCAAGGAATAGCGCCTTAGACAGCGCGATCAAGCCAGCGCCTGTGCCGGACGCGAAGGCCTCTACGCGAAATGCAGCATGACGCCGGAAACCTTGCCGACCGAATAGAGCATCACCGGCCTAGCAAAGGCGGCGACCGTTTCGCACAGGATATGAAGGGCTTTGGCTTCCAAGCGGCGCAATCGAATATTTCGGTCCCGCCATTCATAAGGTGCAACCGAAACCTGGATCTGAAAGCCCAGTATGTCAGCACTCGATTGGTAGTACGATCACGCACCGACCGACCGCGATTCGACACGGCAACTTGCCATTTTCCCGCGGTGGAAATAGATATAACATGTTGAAACGACAATACTTTTTTTGAGGTTCGAGCTTGGTCCCTGCGCCCCAGGTCAGCGTCGTCATACCGGTCTTTAACGGCGAGCAGACGATCGTTCGCGCGCTCAACAGCGTATTCGCCCAGACATTTTCCAGCTTCGAGATCATCGTCGTCGACGACGCCAGTTCCGACCGGACCGCCGACATCATAGCCTCTTACAGTGATCGCTTGACGATCATCCGCTCCACCGAGAACCGCGGCGCCGGCGCGGCGCGCAACACGGGCATTGCCGAAGCGCGCGGCCGCTGGGTGGCTTTTCTCGATGCCGACGATGCCTGGAAGCCGACCAAGCTCGAGAGGCAAATTGATTTGCTCGAGCGGAGCAGAAAGTCCAGGGCGGCATGCGCGACCGGTTATCACCTTGAGAAGGACGGACGGAAACGGGCCATCAGCCTAAACCTGACACCCGAGCAGTTCCGCAGGGACATCCTATTCGGCTGCACAATTTCGCCCGGCTCCACGCTCATCGTCGAGCGCTACGTCTTCGATCAGATGGGCGGCTTCGATGAAAGCTTTCGGCGCCTCGAAGACTGGGATTGGCTACTACGTTTTTCAGAACGTTTTGAGATGGATTTCGTGCCTGAGCCACTCGCAGAGATCTACCTGACACCGAGAGATTTTCCGCCAAGCATAGCCGATACGGACCCAGTCCATGCAGGCATATGCCGCATGGGTGATAAGCATGCCGCGCGTCTCGGATCGTTTCGCAAACGCATGCAATTGAAGAGCTCGCTTCTAATCGAACACGCGGCAGCACTGCATCGGAACAGCAGGCCCCTCGCCGCGGCACTCTATGTCATAGCCGGGCTCGCGGTTTACCCGGTTCGCAATGCCGCTTTCTTCCGTACCCTGTGGCGCGCTACCAAAGATCGAATAATTAGGCAAACAGTCAAACGCTGGCGTGACTGGGCGGCCAGGTAATCGAATAGGCACTAAGCTTTAATCATCCTGCATCGGATCAGAAAGCACACGTTATAATCTTCTGCCCGTCCCACGGACCAGTCGCGGCCGGTCCGATGCCTGTCATACAGGGTCCCAATTCCAGATGGAACAATAGACCAAAGCTACTTCCATCTGACCGGTAGCGATACTTATTGACCTTGCCGTTCTTCCAGTAAGGATCTACGGGCAATTTCGCGATGAACCCGCCGTCGACCAGTTTCGCTTTGAGATCGGAGACGCCGTTGTCTTTATAGGGCGATGGATATTTTCCATGCGTGGTGCGATATTTTTCTATTGCTGCCTTCAGCGCCTTGGCGTCTTCTTCACGGATTGCATCCAGCGACTGAAAATTCGTCTGGTCGAGAAAATGGAGCGTGCCGAAAAATGAGGTGGCCGTTATGGCAAGGCCGCCGATGACCAGAACGAATCGCTGCATAGTGGGCCACCGCTATTAGCCGGCACATCTATCTTTCTACGCAACCGCGAAGAAATCAATATGGCAAGAATCCTCTTAGACATCACCAGTCCAATAGGGCGATTTGCCCAGAGCGCTACGTGCACCCCGCCTTCATCCAGCGCGTCCAGCAACGGCAAGCCTCACTCAAAACTAGCGAATTCATGCGCGGCAGTGGCGACCTATCTCCTTCCGCTTCTATGCGGACAGCCTAGATTTTGGCGCTTTCAGTCTAACTGACAAACCAGCAAACGACTGCAGCGACCCCGCATAACATGCGTTGCGTCTCGTAGAGGCGAATCTGCTTAGACGGGGCTTCGATGCGATCCTACTCGCATTCGCTACGGACTAAAAAATGAGTAGCGTCTATGCCGTCAAGCCAGGCTGCCTCAGGCACCGAGCACGCCCATTTTTGGGGGATGCCCCGGCGGATCCGGCCGTCAGCGCGCGCCATTCCGGGGGTCCGATTAGCGTTCGCGCAGGCATCTGGCGGATTTTAGAAAGTCGGCATACGCTGCTTTCAATCCCTCACCTAGGGGCGTCGTCGAAACCCAACCGAGCGTGGCAAGCCGGGACACATCCAGCAGCTTTCGAGGCGTGCCGTCGGGCCTACTTGTATCGAACGTAATTTCTCCGCGATAGCCGACGACGTCCGCCACAAGTTGAGAAAATTTCTTTATGCTGACTTCTTCCCCAGTCCCGATATTGAGAATGTGCTCTCCAGAGTAATGCTTCATCACAAAGACACATGCATCGCCAAGGTCATCAGCAGCAAGAAATTCGCGTCTTGGCGTGCCAGTACCCCAAACGCTAACTCGCGCCGCACCGCGAATCTTGGCATCATGAAAGCGTCGGATCAGCGCGGCTGGGACGTGACTGTTTTCCGGGTGATAGTTGTCACCTCGCCCGTATAGATTAGTAGGCGTTACAGAAATAAAATCCGATCCGAACTGACGGCGATAGGCCTGCACCAACTTGATACCGGCAATTTTGGCGATGGCGTACCACTCATTAGTCGGCTCTAGTGGGCCGGTCAGCAAGAGATCATCATCCATCGGCTGCCGAGCATTGCGTGGAAAGATGCAGGAAGACCCGAGGTAAAGCAGTTTCTCCACCTCCGCCGCGACTGCGGCGCGCATTACATTCAGTGCGATAGCAAGGTTGTCTGCAAGAAAATCGGCGGGAAAGGTGGCGTTGGCATGAATGCCGCCGACCCGGCCCGCGGCTAGAAAAATAGCGGCCGGTCGTTTTCGCTGGAGCCAGTCTTCGGTCTGTGTTTGATCAGTTAAGTCTAGTTCCGCCCGATCCGCGGTCAGTATTTCGCAACCTTCGGATTCGAGGCGGCGCATAATTGCAGCGCCAGCCATGCCACCATGGCCGGCGACATAGACACTCTTTCCCCGCAAATCGAACAAAAGTGGGGGCTCCATAGATTCAGTCACCGCGATTTCTCCTGTGATGCTTGTCCCGGATGTTTTTGAGATCAGCCTCAACCATTTCTCGCACTAGGTCGTCAAAAGATATCTTGTGAGTCCAACCGAGTAACCGACGGGCTTTTGACGGATCGCCGAACAAGTTATCGACTTCAGTGGGTCGATAGTATCGTCCGTCAACTTCAACAAGGATTTGACCGCTGGCGGCATCGACACCGCGCTCATTCGTTCCGCTACCTTCCCACTTAATTTTACGGCCGACGTGAGCGAATGCCCGTTCAACAAATTCGCGGACTGAGTGCGCTACACCTGTTGCCAGTACGTAATCGTCGGGCGCTGGCTGCTGCAGAATTCTCCACATTCCTTCAACATAATCGCGAGCGTGGCCCCAATCGCGCCTGGCATCAAGATTCCCTAGATAGAGCTTTTGTTGCTGCTTGAGTTCGATCGCTGCTACGGCCCGCGTAATTTTTCGCGTCACAAAGGTTTCGCCGCGCGTTGGCCCCTCGTGATTAAAGAGAATGCCATTGGAAGCGTGCATATCGTAGGCTTCACGGTAGTTTACTGTGATCCAGTAGGCGTAGAGTTTGGCGGCCGCGTATGGACTACGCGGTTCAAATTTTGTCGATTCGCTTTGAGGCGGAGGCGAGTTGCCATATAGCTCCGAAGTCGAGGCCTGGTAGAAACGCGCACGCCCTTCCATTTTCAAGATTCGAAGCGCTTCAAGAAGCCGCAGCGTGCCGAGCCCGTCTGAATTCGCAGTGTACTCCGGCGTCTCGAAACTGACCTGGACATGACTCTGCGCTGCGAGATTGTAAATCTCGTCCGGGTTCGTTTCTTGAATAAGGCGAATCAAGTTAGTCGCATCGGTCATGTCGCCGTAATGCATAAAGAAGTCGGTCGCGTGCTCATGCGGATCTGTATAGAGATGGTCGACACGCTCGGTGTTAAATGAAGAGGATCGGCGTTTGAGGCCATGGACGACATAGCCTTTCCTAAGCAGAAACTCTGCGAGATATGCGCCATCCTGCCCAGTGACGCCGGTGATTAATGCGACTTTATTCATTACATTCACCTCAAAAAAGTTCCAAGGGGATGGGCCCGGTCTCAGAACGCGGACCGGGGCCGCCATCGACCACGACGAGGCCGGGCGCCACGGAGTGGACGTCGTAGCCCAATGCAAATCCAACATCGTACCCAGAACTTACAACGCCGGTGTGCGACGTGTTGCCACCCGGCTCTTGAGCCTCGGTGTTCAGATAGCCTTGGCTATTGAACAGAAAGTTGAACAATATCGACATGTCGGGCGCAGCCATTGACTGTAAAGACCTACTGAGCAGTGATTTCTCAAATGAATTCCAAATTCGAGCAAGCATCCATGTTTTCCTGTCTTTCTACAAGACAGAGGTGAGGTTTGGATGTTGTGCACCTTTTAGCCTTGGCGGAAGGGGCGGGATTAGAGCCCACGGTGCCCTTGCAGATAGTCTCGTTTTCAAGACCCATGCCTTAAACCACTCGGCCACTTCCACAACGCTAGTTCAATGGTGGAAGTCCGCGACACTCGCAAGATGCGGGCGAAGGCTGAACAAAAGCCAATCTCGCAACCTGCGTCCGGTCAGGCGTGGGAGATCAGATTGAACGCGTCCCAATCGCTCCAGTCGATGCCGTCATGGCGCGCACATACATCGTCTCGGTCCCGGCGGCCGCGCTGGCGATATCGGCGGCTGCTATCGTGACAATGGTGGTGGCGGCGTGGTGCGCGCTTTCGGGGTTTGAGAAGTAGCCGCTATTATCCCCAGTCCCGTTGTCAGAGAACTGATAGAGGACCGCAGGCGTATTCTCTGCGTCGGATTAAGACAGCCAGTTCGCGCCTGTTGGCCGATCGCCACCCTATGATCGTTCATGGTGGCGATCGGAGCCGTGTTGACCGCCGTGGTGCTTGCGGTCAGCACGCCCCAACTCGACCAGACTATGCCGTAATAAGCACAGACATAGAGCGCCTCGCTGCCCGCGACTGAGCCGCCGACATAGTTGATAGTGCCGAGGTTGCCGGCATTCACGCCGATCTCTTGCTGGGCCGACTGGGTTACGCCGTTGACGGTGAAACATCCTCCAGCGCTGCCGGCATCCCAAGAGCCGTATTTAACGATGGTGCCAACGCCCTGCGCGTCGGTCACCGAAAACAGAGTGGATGCCGCCAGCGATGCATTGGCGGCAACGCTCTTGTTCAGCCCGGTGACAACAGGCGGTTCTTTGACCGCCGTGGTGGTTGCGGTCAGCAGCCCATTGGCGGAGTTTCCAATGGGAATAGAGCCCTGCGAGGAGTTAAGCCGCGGGATATCCAGTCAAGTCAGAAGCCCTTTGCAGATGAATGCCCGCGATGGCAGAGTAACAACGCGTGCCTGGACACACCCACAGCGAGACGCAACATGTATGGGCCACTCTGGCAAAGCACGATAGATCGTTTCGAGGCCATCCGAGGCGGCCAGCCTATAGACCAAGAAACATTTCACCGCTTGCTTGCCGTCGGGGGTTTTTCACAAACCCTTGTGCTCGAAGATCGAGACATTCTCGAGCCCATTATCGACTGGCAGATATTCCAGACGGAAAGGAATGGTCATTCCATCTTTTCCGAAGAATTCGCATTTTCTGAAAACTCGGCGATGCCGCCACATCACTTGTTCAGCAAACGCGGAAGGCTGCTAAGCGTCGATTTTCTCAGAGCGTATGCCTACCTGCGGTCTATCGAAGCAACGCTTCCAATCGGTCAAGGCCCCAAAACAATTGTTGAGATTGGCCCAGGCTTCGGAGGACTCTCGCGCCTGTTAAAACTTCGATGGCCCCAAAGTACAATTTTTCTCATAGACTTGGAGCCATCGCTCCGCATTTCAGAATACTATATTCGGCAATCTTTCTCGGACTGTATGATTTCACGCTCGCTCGACAGTAATGCGGATTTTATATTGGTCGATGTAGGCATCGCTAATAGGATACCCAGAACAACATTCGATTTAGCGGTCAATACGTGGTCGTTGGGTGAAATGCCCAATGACAACATAGCGTTTTGGTTCGACTTCCTCCAGAACAAACACAATGTCAAAAACTTATTCTGCTTAAATCATTTCCTCGCTTCGATGCCTTTAAATGCCGGCGCATTCGACAGGGCGTCCTCATCATACGACTGGATTGACCGGTTCGACGCGAGATGGAAAATCACCAACTGCAAGATTGATCCCTATATTCACCGCTGCCCCATTCTCAGGAGTCAGCACGTAGGTCTTGCCATTTCCGCCACCAGACTTTCGAGTGACGCCGCGGTTAGTATGGAGCGCGACCTCGCGGCTAAAGCTGCGTCCGCTGTTTACCGGCATCAATGGCTGGCGGCGTCTATGATTGATGTCGTGAAAAACACGCCAAAAGACGGCAAACGAAAGGCGCTGTTCAACGCGCGGCCGTCGGACGTTACGCCAGCGACACACTTCGTTCTTGAGCAGTTCACGGATGAACTAAACGTTTGGAGACCAGATTTCGAATCAGAGACATTCTGTGCGCTGTGGAATGACATTCGTCTTAACCGCTCCCCCTTGTCTATTCGCGCGATGCGAATTTGGCTTCACCTGCAATGGGGTCCAAAACTGAGGGCGGCCGGCGCCCCCATAAACCACATCTTTCGAGAAGAAGTAACCTATGCGAAAGCGGCGACCGGCAAAGTGGAAGATGACCCGCAGATGGCTTTGCCGAACTGGATGAAGCCGTATTTTACGGCGCCGGGCTCAACTGGGTGCTGTAAGAGCCCGCCGTAACATAAACAACATGCGTCAGTCTTTTCATGCCGTGGACTTCCGCGCGCTTCACTTAAGAGTCGTCGGTCAGGCGCTTCATTTTTACAGGCTGGTGCATGATGCGTCGAACCGCTTCCGATGTTGCAACGACGATGTCGTGTACCTTGCGGTGTTCGTCGGTAGCAGCCAGCCGAGGATGCCCGTCATGCCCGAATCTTTCGTTAGATTGCATCCCTCTCGGCGGTCCATGCCGGGGTGCCGCGCATGGACTTGGTGAGCCACCGCGTCGGCAGGCTATGCCGCCGGCGGTTGGCGTCATATACGCACTACAAAGGGGTTCGAGTATCCGCCTTCTTGCGCCAGCACACGCTTGAGTGCTGCTGAATTCTCAGTAGCCATTGGAGAATTCTCCAATTATCACGGGCTTAAATAGCTTGGTCACGAGGAGAGCCGTGAGGTTGATTTCCTGTTCGCTTATGTTGATATTCCGAAGCTTGGCTTTCGGCGCACTTACATCAGGAATAAAAATACAATGGGAACCCCTCTTAAGAGCGCCAAGGCCATTAGCGTGTATTCCTAACTATCCGGACGTCGCAAAGAATCATGGAGTGCAACGGGGTGCGATCAGAAGCCTGTACCGGCGCGCGCGGAATCGAACTTCCGACGCCGACGATCGCCTAAGTGAACGTGAAATCGTCGTTGTGAAGCAGGCCGACATTGACGTTAAGCAGCGTAATCATGTCGCCACCGCTGAAGTCGAGAACCGTGTCGCTACCGGATTGCGTCGCCCGCGCCAATACGTCGGCGAAGCTGGTCACCGAAGCGCCCATCCGCAGATTGATGACGTCGACAACGCCGGGCCCGGCGAGGAAGTCCGCGATGGTGTCGTGACCGTCGCCGCGGAGGAAGAGAACCACGTCGCTGCCCAACCCGAGCGTAATGCTGTCGTTCCCCGTGCCACCGGCAATCCAGTCGTTACCGCCACCGCCATTGATGGTGTCGTCGCCGCCGCCGCCCTTGAGCGCATTGTTTGCGTTGTTGCCGGTCAGCACATCGGCAAAATTGCTCCCGACGATGAACTCAAACGAATCGGACATCGTATCGTTGCCCGCCGCCCCGCCGGTCGTGCCGGCCACTTGATTGACCTGCACGCCCCCGCCGACGGCTGAATAATCCAGCGTATCGAAGCCATTGCCGCCGATGAGCGTGTCGTTGCCGTCGCCCGTCTTGGCGATGAACGTGTCATTGCCGTCGCCACCCGACAGCCAGTCGTTGCCGCCGTTACCCGTGATAATATCGTTGCCGGCGCCAGCGGCGAGCGCATTCGCGCGGCTATCGCCGGTCATCTGGTCGTTGGATCCGGTGCCGATAATGTACTCGAACGAGTCGGACATCGTATCGTTGCCGGCCGCCCCGATCACGAACCCGGTCTGTTGATCGACCTGAACAGCGCCGCCGACGGCCGAATAATCCAGCGTATCGAAACCATTGCCGCCAATGAGCGTGTCATTGCCGTCACCCGTGGTTGAGACAAACCTATCGCTGCCGTCGCCGCCTGACAGCCAATCGCTGCCGCCGTTACCCGTGATCATGTCGTTGCCGCCGCTGCCAAAAAACGCATTCGCACGGCTGTCGCCGACAAACACATCGTCAAAGTTGGTGGCGATGAAGTATTCGATGACGTCGATCATCGTGTCGGTGCCGGCCGTGCCGGTGATCACTCCCGTAATCACATTGATCTGGATAGCGCCGCTCACGGTCGAAAGATCCAGCGTATCGAAACCATTGCCGCCGTTGATCGTGTCGTTGCCGTCACCTGTGCGTGCGATGATCGTATCGCTGCCGTCGTTGCCGTATAGGGTGTCGTCGCCGTTGTTGCCAATGATCGTATTATTGGCGTCGTTGCCGACAATGGTATCGGCACCCGAGCCGCCGACCGCGTTTTCGAGCGTGGCGCCGATCGCAACGGAAATATTCTTCGTCAGCCCGCCAACGTTGGAAAACATGCCAACATTGAGATTGATGATCTGGTTCTGGCCAAATCCGGAGCAGTCGAGCGTATCGTTGCCGCCGGCATCCCAGATGCACATGGCCGGCGTTGTGTTCTGGGAAAAGTCATAGACCGAACCCGCGTTGCTTCCGAAGCCGTAGACCGTGTCGCCGGTCCGTGTCGTCATGTTGACGCCGTAGAGCTGCTGCAACGCATAGACGTCGAACAACATAGGCGTATCCGCGTAACCGAAGAACTGCGCACCTGTGTTGGTCTCGTCGAAATAGCTCATCACCGTGGTTTGCTGGCTGTCCTGGATGAACTGAGCAAAACCGGCGTAAGTGATATTCACTCCAGGCGCGGCGTTGTAGTCGCCCGGATGCGCCAAACCTAAAGCATGGCCGACTTCGTGCATGATGGCGAAGAAGCTGTAGGTCCCGATCGCCAGTGACGAGGTCGAAACGCTGTCGGTGTTGAGATAGACGTCGCCGGGATACGCGGACCCGCCGGTTTGCCCATACACCGGGTAAAATGCGAAAGCGCCGGCGCCGTCGTTCGGGTCGTTGTAATTGCTGAATAAAATGGTTGCGTTGTTGGTGTAGCCCCCGGGATTGACCTCGGTGAACGTGACGCCCGAGACATCGCCCCACAACTGCATGATCGTATGGACCGCTGCGATCTCCGCGACCGTCAACTGCGAGAAGGTGGTCTGCGTATTCGGCTCGTCGTCAACCGAATAAGGCGGCGTGCTCTGCCGGAACCCGTAGGTCACGGTGATCCCGGTGGCAGGCGAACCGCTCCACGATGTGTTCGGCACGAGGACCGCGCCGGCACCCATGGCGGTGTCGTAGTTGGCTTTTGACCCCTCAATGATGGAAAGGCCGTATTGTCCGGTACGGCCGTTATTGTAGGCTTGCGCGTCGAGATAATAGGTCCCGGTGTATCCCGCGGTGAACGTCAGCGACGAATAAGAACCCGGCCCGCTATCGTCGTTGACGGCAAGGGAAGCGCCTGAGCCGTTTCTCAGGGTGAGATAGGGATCCTGAAGGTTGTTGCTGGTCGCGCCCTCGCCGGCTATCGCAACCGTGTAGGTCTGGCCCGCGACCAGATTGACCCGATACCAGTCCGAATCGCCCAGAAATCCGATATGTCCCTGCGCGGTATCGCCTACTGCAAGCGTGTAGGTCGTCCCGGTACCGCTGGCCGCGTCGGTCGTTTCGATCATCGCGCTGTCTTCACTTGGAGCGGAACTCTCATTGCCTGAAGCGCCTGCCAGGATAGGGCTGGATACATGAGTCGATTCGAACTCTAGCCTAAAATCAATCTGCTTAATTATTGTTATTCCAAAGACCACTTATTGCACGGCCGTTGTTAACGACGCCGCCGGCAGTTCCGCAACGGAACCCGGCACTCTAACTTACGGTTTCGAAACAAACTTCATGTCTGGCAGCGGGATAATAAACGTTCCGCCCTGCGCCAGATAGTCTTCGTGCTTGCGTATGATCAGATCGGCATAGCGCCAAGCGAGAATCAGGATGGCGGCGGGCTTGTGCGCCATGACACCTTCGGCGGTAAAGACCGGCAGGTCGTATCCCGGACCGTCGAGGCGCGATTTGAACGGCGTGTCATCGAACAGGAAATCGAGCCGCTGTTCCAGTTCGAACTGATGAATGAGCGCCGCACAGCCGACCGACGTGCCGTATGCGCCGACCGTTCCGCCGCGCGCGCGGATGGCGTCGACCTGCTCGTGCATGCGGACCTTGATGCCGGCGATCTTTTCGCTAAAGCGGCTGTGATAGGCGAGATCGTAGAGACCGGTTTCTTGCTCGAGCGCGATCAACGCGTCGACACGCGGTGATATCGGACGCGGACCGTCGCTGTGCTGCACCCAAAGCCGCAGCGATCCGCCCTTGACCGGAATGCGCTCGGCGTCGAAAAGCGCGAGGCCATAACGAGCCATCGAACGCGCGACCGGCTGCACCGAGAAAGTCGAGATGTGCTCGTGGTAAATCACGTCGAGCAGCGTCTTCTCGAAAACATCGAGCGCGTACTGGGTCTCGAACACGAACGCGCCGTCGGGCGCCATCAGCGTCTTCACGCCGGCGAATATTTCACCGAGGTCGTCGATATTGGCCATGGCGTTATTGGCCAGCAGAGCCCGCGCCGGCCCCTGCTCGCTCCGAATCGCGTCGGCGACCGCCGGATTGAAGAAATCCGCCCGCGTCGGAATCCCGCGCGCAGTCGCCTCGGCGGCGATCTGCTTGGCCGGATCGACGCCTTGCACACGGAGCCCCGCCTCCTTGAAAAATCCAAGCAGCGTGCCGTCATTGCTGCCGAACTCAACCACCAGATCGGGCGACCTCAGGCCGAGCCGCGCGACCGCCGCCTCGCTCAGTCCCCGGAAATGATCGGCGAGACCAACCGAGACCGAGGTGCGGTAAAGATAATTGCGATAGATAAGCGCCGGATCGACGACATGCACAAGCTGCACTAGGCCGCAATCCAGGCACAGATAGTTGTCGAGCGGCGCACTGATCATGGTCAGGCGGCGGCCTTCCTCGTCCTGTTCGGTGCCGACATTGGGAGAAACGATCGGGACGTCGGCCAAAGGAATGCTGCGCACGATGCGCGCGGAGCCGCAGAGCCGGCACGTCTTGCGGATGGTGACCAGTTGCGACATCAGGATTCCAACGTTCGCCAAATGCGTTCGGTGAGGGCGAGGTCGGCCAGCCCCTCAGCGCCGGTCGTCAAAGGCGGCGCGCCGCCGGTCAGCGCGTCGACAAAACCATCGGCCTGCCGCGCGAAGCACCAGCCATTGTCGCCGGGAACAATCTGCCCGGCCAAACCGGCGGCCAAATCATCAAGTACCACCTCGGCGACCGCGTCGACCGCCATCGGCGACGGGATGTTGACTGTAATGCGACCACGCTCGAACAGGAACTCGGCGCCCTCGAGCCAGCGCCCCGCTGTGGTCTTCGATACTTCCAGAGCAGCCGGCACCTCGCCCCAACGCAGCAAGGCAGTGAGGCTGCCATTCGCCATGCGCTCGGCGCCGCTGACCGTCATTTCACCGGCGCAGAAATAACGCAGCAGATTGACATCGTGGCTGCCGGCATTGGCGAACCAGGCGAAGTCATTGCGCAAGGGTTCCGGCAGCCAGTCCGGAAAGAGATCCCAGGTGGCGAAACGCTCGGACCTGCTTTCGGCCGGCCGGTGATGCGGCGGCGGCGCCATCGCGTAGGCATTGGAGAAATCAAAAACGCGAACCAGCAGCAGCCGGCCGAGCCGGCCATCCCGCAGCACGCGGTCAAACAGCGTCTTGGCGGCCTGGACGCCGGCGTCATAGCGCTTCATGAAACCGACGGCATAAATCAGACTGCGCGCCGCGGCGGCGTCGACCAGACGCTGCGCTTGCGCCACGGAATGGGCCATCGGCTTTTCGGTCAGCACATGCTTGCCCGCCTCCAATGCCTCGAGGGTCAATGGCCCTGTCGCCGGCCGCGGCGCGCAAATGACAACGGCGGCAATCGACGGGTCAGCCAGCAGTGTTCGATAGTCCGGCACGACGCGTTCGGCGCCGAGCTGCTTCGACAAGACCGCGCTCAGCGACGGCCGCGCTTCGGCGACCGCCACCATCTCGCAACTCCGGTTCTGAAGATAGAACGGCAAATGGGCGACCTGGCTGATCATGCCGCCGCCGACAATTCCGATCCTCACCGGCGGCCGACCCAAGCTCATCGCGGCAACGCCGGAGCATGACAATTGCGATGGGACCGCGGCGTCATTTGAGACTAATTGCCTGCATGGTCTTGATATTGTAATAGCGCTTGTCGTCCATCGTATTCTGCAGTCTGCCGTCCTTGAAGGCGGCGACCAGATCACGCACGGCGTCTTCAATGTTGCGCTTCGGCTTGAAGCCGAGCTCCTTGGCGATCTTGGCCGAGGAAACGTGATAAGACCGGTTGTCGTCGGTCGGCTGCACTTCGAGACCGATCGGTCCGCCGACGACATTGTCCTGTTGCACAACGCGCCGGACGATCTCCG
>JAUSBQ010000414.1 GCA_030651965.1 Pseudolabrys sp.
TGGCAAAGCTGATCCCGGTGCCGGACCTGAAACCAGCCTGACAACAGATCCGGTAGCAAAGGCGGGTGCCGTCAATCTCGCGGCGCGATCTACTTCGATTTACAGCCCGACTTTTTCAACAAAATCGGCCAAGGTCGGGCATTCTGGTACCGAGCCGATACAAAAAATCTTAATTCACTCGGGAGGGACTCCATGAAGCATTCCTTATTCGCCGGCATTGCCTTGGCCGCCGCGGCGGCTCTGCTGCCGTCCGGCGCGCAGGCGCAGGGGACAGTCAAGATCGGCGTCATCAGCGCCTACTCCGGCCAGTTTGCCGACACCTCGACGCAAATCGACAACGGCATCAAGCTGTATATGAAGCAGCATGGTGATACCGTCGCCGGCAAGAAAATCGAAATCATCCGCAAGGACACGGGCGGTCCGAACCCCGATGTCGCCAAGCGTCTGGCGCAGGAACTGGTCGTGCGTGACAACGTCGACATCCTGGCCGGCTTCGCGCTGACCCCGGAAGCGCTTGGCGCCGCCGGCGTCGCCGACGAAGCCAAGAAACTGATGGTCGTGATGAACGCGGCGACCGCGATCATCACCGAGAAGTCGCCCTATATCGTGCGCGTCTCGCTGACCTTACCGCAGATCGGGGAAACCGCCGGCAACTGGCTGGCGACCAAAGGCGGGGCCAAGAAGGCCTACACCATGGTCAGCGACTTCGGCCCCGGCATCGACGCGGAAGGCGCGTTCCAGCGAGCTTTCAAAGCGGCGGGCGGCGAAATCATCGGCTCGGTGCGCATGCCGATCGCCAATCCGGACTTCTCCGCTTTCATCCAGCGCGCCAAGGACCTGAACCCGGAATCGATCTTCGTGTTCGTGCCCGGCGGCGCGCAGCCGGCGGCGATCGGCAAGGCTTTCGCCGAACGCGGTTTGGATCCGGCCAAGATCAAGATCATGAGCACCGGCGAAGCGGTCGACGAACAGGCGATCAAGGCGATGGGCGACGTGTCGCTTGGCCGGCTCTCGGCCTGGCACTACGACTATAACCTCAAGTCGAAAATGAATGAGGACTTCGTCAAGGCGTTCAATGCCGAGTTCAAGCGCAACCCCGACTTCTTCGCGGTTGGCGGCTATGACGGCATGCACCTGATCTACGAAGCGCTGAAGAAGACGGCCGGCAAGGCCGACGGCGACAGCCTGATCGCGGCGGCCAAGGGCATGAAGTGGGACAGCCCGCGCGGCCCGATCTCGATCGATCCGGCGACCCGCGATGTGATCCAGACGGTCTATATCCGTAAGGTCGAGAAGGTCGGCGGCGCGATCGTCAATGTCGACATCGACAAGGTCGAGAACGTCAAGGACCCGACGCACGGGCGGAAGTAACGGCGGACCGAACTAACATGTTGCCGGATGGGGCGGTCGTGCCGATCGCCCCATCCGCGCATTGCGGGGTTTCCGCTTCGCTCATTCACGCCCTCGCCTGCGCGAGGGCAGGCTCCAGCGAAAATCTAGAATGACGAATTCTCTGCTATAGAAAAGAACTGGGTCCCCGCTTTCGCGGGGACGAGCGGCTCCAGGGCCAATATCCAAACTATCCGGAAACTTTATGCTTCCTCCTGTCTTCGGTGTCCTGTTCGACGGTATTGCCTACGGGATGCTGCTGTTCGTGCTGTCGGTCGGCCTCTCGGTGACTCTCGGCCTGATGAACTTCGTCAATCTGGCGCACTGCGCCTTTGCCATGCTCGGCGGCTATGTCACCGTGACGCTGGTCAATATCTTCGGCTGGCCCTTCCTGGCGACGTTGCCGGTCGCCTTCATCGCCGCCGCCGTCACCAGCGTCGTACTGGAGCGGCTCCTGTACCGGCGGCTGTACCGCGCCAGCGATCTCGACCAAGTGCTGCTGACCATCGGGCTGGCCTTCATTTCAGTGTCGGTCGCGGCCTACATCTTCGGCACCATTCAGCAGCCGATCGCAACGCCGGCGGCCTTGCGCGGCTCGTTCGAATTTTTCGGAATCGGCCTCGGCAAATACCGCCTGTTCCTGATCGGCGTGGCGCTGCTGGTGACTTTGGCGATGGTGATCGGGCTTGAATACACACGCTTCGGCGCCCAGGTGCGCGCCTCGGTCGACAACCAGCGCATGGCGCGGGGCTTGGGCATCGACGTCGACTGGACCTTCGCCTCGACCTTCGCGCTCGGCTCTGGCTTGGCCGGACTCGGCGGTTCGCTGGCGATCGAGATCGTCGGACTCGATCCGAATTTCTCCTTCACCTATCTGGTTTATGTGCTGATCGTCGTCTCGGTCGGCGGGCTGGGCTCGATCGCCGGTTCGTTCGCCGCCGCCATGCTGATCGGCATCAGCGACATTGCCGGCAAATATTACGTGCCCGAGCTTGGCGCCTTCCTCATCTATATGGTGATGGTGGTGGTGCTGATGTGGAAGCCGGCCGGCCTGTTCGGGAAACGCTAGACAATGGCCAACCCGACACCCAATCCGACAGCCAATCCGACAGCCATGACCCCGCAGGCTTACCTGCTCGCGCGCGGCCGCTGGCATCCGCTGGAAATCGCGTTCTGGCTGGCGACGCTGTTACCTTTCATCTTGTTTCCGAACTACCTGTCGCTGGCCAGCCAGATCGCCATTACCGCGCTATTCGCGCTGTCGCTCGACCTCATCCTCGGTTATGCCGGCGTGGTGTCGCTCGGACATGCGGCGTTCTTCGGCCTCGGCGCCTACAGCGCCGGCCTGTTCTCCAAGTACGTCTGGGGCGAGCCATTCTCCGGCCTGCTGGTCGCGGCGGCTTTGGCCGGCCTGCTCGGCTATGCGACCTCGTTCATCATCTCACGGTTCCGCCATCTGCCGCTGATCATGATCACGCTCGGCCTCGGCCTGCTGGCGCACGAAGTGGCGAACAGCGCGCACTGGCTGACCGGCGGCAGCGACGGCTTGCAGGGCGTGCGCACCGAGCCGATTTTCGGCGTCTTCCGCTTCGATCTGTACGGCAAGACCGCCTATGCCTATTCGCTGGCAGTGCTGTTCATCGTCTTCCTCTGCGCCCGGCGGCTGATCAATTCGCCGTTCGGCCTGGCGCTGCGCGGCATCCGCGAGAACTGGAACCGGATGCCGGCGATCGGCGCCGACAGCCGCGCGCATATCCGCAAGGCCTATACCATCGCCGCCATCATCGCCGGCATCTGCGGCGCGCTGCTGACGCAGACCACCAACAGCGCCTCGCTGGAATCGATCAGCTTCCAGCGATCCGCCGACGTGCTGGTGATGCTGGTGCTCGGCGGCGCCGGGCGGCTGTATGGCGGGCTGATCGGCGCCGCGATTTTCATGGTGGCGCGCGACCAGTTCTCCGGCATCGCGCCGCAGTTCTGGTATTTTTGGATCGGCGTGCTGCTGGTGGCGGTGGTGATGTTCCTGCCCAACGGCATTCTCGGCGGCCTGTCGAAGATATACGCGAAATGGAGCCGCAAATGAGCGCGCTCGACACAACCGCATCGGCGGGAATTGCTCTTTCGACAAGCGGCCTGTCGCGCTCGTTCGGCTCGCTGGTCGTCGCGCGCGACATCAATCTCAGCCTGCCGGTCGGCGCGCGCTATGCGCTGATCGGGCCGAACGGCGCCGGCAAGACGACGCTCATAAATTTGATGACCGGCATGCTGCCGCCGAACGCGGGAACGATTGCCCTCGGCGGCGAGGACATCACGGAGCTTTCGCCGCAGGCGCGCGTCAAGCGCGGACTGGCGCGCACGTTCCAGATCAATTCGCTGTTCGCCAATCTCAATCCGCTCGAGGCGGTGACGCTCGCGGTGTGCGAGCGTCGCGGCATCTCGCCGCGTTTCTGGGAAAACATCGGCGTCAACAAGGACGCGATCGAGGAAGCCTACGACATCCTCACCAAGCTCAAGCTCGGCGACGTTGCCTACCAGACGACGCGCGAACTGCCCTACGGCCGGCAGCGTTTGCTGGAGATCGCGCTGGCGCTGGCGACCAAGCCGAAGGTGCTGCTGCTCGACGAGCCGGCGGCCGGCGTGCCGCAGGAAGAATCCGGCGACATTTTCGAGGTGGTCGCGAGCCTGTCGGACGACCTCACGCTGCTGTTCATCGAGCACGACATGCATGTCGTGTTCCGCTTCGCCACGCATATCATCGTGCTGGTCGGCGGCGCGGTGTTCACCGAAGGCTCGCCGGCGCAGATCGCCGCCGATCCGGGCGTGCGCGAAGTCTATCTCGGGAAGCGGCATCATGGGTGAAGCCTTGCTCAAATTGCAGCAAGTCACCGCCGGTTATGGCGATGCCGTGGTGCTGCATGACGTGTCGCTCGAACTGCCCGAGCACGGCTCGCTGGCGGTGCTTGGCCGCAACGGCGTCGGCAA
>JAUSBQ010000434.1 GCA_030651965.1 Pseudolabrys sp.
AGTCGTATTCACCGAAGGTGACGTAATAGCCGATCAGCTTGCCGCCGACCTTGCCGAGCAGGCGCGAGATTTCCAGCGCGCGGTCCTCGGGCTTGATCAGCATGCCCTTGATGGCGTCGCGGGTGTAGCGCCCCTGCGTGATATAGACCGGCATGCGCTCCTTCCTTCAAACCTTCGACGATACAAGACCTTACACGGGGTCCGCGCTTTAGAGAAGAGAAGCGATCTGCGTCTCCAGGCCGGCCTCGTCGCCGCCGAAACTCTCGATGGTCGCGTCTAGAAATCCGCGTGGATCGATAGCAAAACGGATTGCCGCCTTTTGCGATGCGAACGCTCCGCGTCTGGCCGGCCCAGTCATAGACGTCTTGAAACAGATGGCGATGCACGGATTTGTAGTGCGCGACGTCCAGCGCTCCATCAGGAAGCGGCTCGCTGGCGCGCTGGCCCGAGATCTCCGCTTCGAATTCACCAAGTTGGGCTGAATCTCTCAGATCGAGCTTGTTCTTGAGGACCGACGTGCCCGCGTAGCAGTAGGTATCGTCGTGGACTTCGTACATAACCCGCGACGAGCCCCGCCCCCCTCAGCGCTTGTACGATTTCATGATCGCCTCTCGCCGCTCTTCGGCGGTGGCGCCGGCCCGATCGAGCGCCGCCTGACGGGCTTTCATGGCCGGCGTGAAAACGATGCCCTCGACGGCGCTGATCTTGGCGAAGCGCGCGTGGCCGATGGCCCAGCCGGTTTTTTGCGCCGCTGGCTTCACGCGCTTTGGCGATGAAGCAATCTTCTTTTTCATGAACCAATCATAGCATGATTCCGGCGCGCTTGGGCGCTACACGCGGTCGAGCTGGCTTTCCTTGGCGACGCGTTCGAAGGCTTCGCCGGAGCTCTTGATGCGGTACTGGTAGTCGTCGCTTTCCGACGGCAGCAGCTTGATGACCGTATAGGTGCCGGACGCGGCGGCGCGGCCGAAATTCGGCGAGGTGAAATAGACCGTCTCGCCGACATGATATTTGTGCCGTACCACCGGCGCTTCGGGCGCGGCCGGCTGCATCGGCGGGCTGTAGGTGCGGATCATCTTCGGCGCCGCCTTCTTGGGCTCGGCGGCGGCTTCACTCTTGGCTGAAGCGATCTTGGCCGCGATCTGCGCGGCGATCTTCGATACCGTCTTGGACACAGCCTTGGCGGCCGCCTTGGATACGGTTTTGGAAACGGTTTTGGAAACGGCTGTCGAGACAGTCTTGGCGACCGGCTTCACCGCAGCCTTGATCTCAGGCTTGGTGACCGCTTTCGCCGCCGTCTTGCCGGCAGACTTCAGCGATGAAGACTTCGCCGCCGGCGATTTGGCAGCCGAAGACTTGCCTAAAGATGCCTTCGCGGCGGCGCGGCGCGTCATGAACGTGGCCGTCGACGGTCGCGCCCCGCGCGTCGTGGTGGCGGCAACACGGCGCGACGACTTCGACGCCGGCTTTTTCGCCTGCGTGCGTGCGGTCTTGTCGGCGCCTTTGGCGGCTTTTTTTGCGGCACGCCGGGGGGCCTTGGCGAGCCGCCGGGCGGTCTTGGAGGACTGTGTACTCATCCCTCCAATATAGCAGTTAATTTGAAAAAAGGGCGAACTTTTTACGCCAAATATATTAATCAATTCAATAGGTTACTCTATTGCTCATGGTTAATTTTGAACCCCTGGGGTTCCTGCCCCGGGGTACCGTCAACGTCGGCCATCCTGCCCGGCATATGCCGCAATTGGAGCGAAACAGCGGTTCAATATCCGGAACTCTTGTGCCCCCCGCGCGTTTTTCTCGCGGGTCACGGGAGACATTTACTATGCGGCTTCTGCTCGGCATCATCCTCGGCGCGCTTCTCACAATCGGCGGCGCCTATCTCTATGACTCGCACAACGCCACTACGGCGACCGAGACGGCGGCGGCGACGCCGCGCCCGATGGTCAACTGGGACGTCGTCGGCGTGAAATGGCAGCACCTGACCGATCGCGCCCGTTCGGAATGGACGCGCGTCGCCGGCTAACGTTCGGCGCCAACGCCCCCGCTTGTGTCGTCTGCCGCCGCCGCGTGCTAACGTCGCGGCGGCGGAGGAATTTCATATGCGGGCTGCGTATTACGAAGCGAACGGCACGGCGCGCGAGGTGATGCGCGTCGGCGAGATCGCGACCCCCAAGGCCGGTCCCGGCGAGGTGCGCGTCAAGCTCGCGACCTCCGGGGTCAATCCATCCGACGTCAAAACGCGGCAGGGTGGACGCGCAATGGTCGCGTCGCAGGTGATCCCGCAGAGCGATGGCGCTGGCGTGATCGATCAAGTGGGCGACGGCGTACCGCAATCGCGGATTGGCGAGCGCGTGTGGATCTGGAACGGCCAATGGAAGCGGCCGTTCGGCACCTGCGCCGAATATATCGCCCTGCCCGCGGCAATGGCGGTGAAGCTGCCGGACGCGATCAGCTTCGACGAAGGCGCCTGTCTCGGCATTCCGGCGATGACCGCGATCCATGCCGTCGAACTGGCCGAGCCGGTGAAAGGCAAGACGCTGCTGGTGTCAGGCGGGGCCGGCGCGGTCAGCCAATACATCATCCAGTTCGCCAAGATGCGCGGCGCGACGGTCATTACCACGGTGTCGTCGCCGGACAAGGCCAAGGTGGCGCGCGAGGCCGGCGCCGACCATTGCATCGACTACAAGAGCGAAGATGTCGGCGCCCGCGTCATGGAATTGACGGGCAAGAGCGGCGTCGATGCGGTGATCGAGATGAACATCAATGCCAACGCCAAACTGCTGCCCGGCGTGCTGCGCGCCAAAGGCAGCGTCATCATCTACGGCGTCGGCGGTCTGGAAGCGGCGATCCCGGCGCCGTTCTGCCTGGT
>JAUSBQ010000449.1 GCA_030651965.1 Pseudolabrys sp.
CGAGTTCTACGATGCCGCGCCATACCATTTCGAGGGCGACATAGAGGATGACGAGCAGGCCGACATAGGCGATCCAGCGATGCTTCTGTAGCAGGCTGGCGATGAAGTTCGCGGCAATGCCCATCAGCGCGATCGACAGGATCAGGCCAAAGATGAGCACGTAAGGATGGTCGCGCGCGGCGCCGGCGACGGCGAGCACGTTGTCGAGAGACATTGTAACGTCGGCAATGAGGATCTGAATGGCGGCCTGCCGGAATGTCTTGCGCGGCGCACCGCCGGCGATCGTTCCATCGGCGTTGAGGTCGGCGTTGGCCAGCGCCTCTTGCGCGGCTTGCTCCTCCTCATGCGATGTGCGCAGTTCGCGCCACATCTTCCAGCACACCCACAACAGCAGCACGCCGCCGGCGAACAGCAGACCGACGATCTGAAGCAACTGGGTCGTTATGCCGGCGAAGAGGATGCGCAAGACCGTAGCGGCGGCGATACCCGCGAGGATCGCCTTGGTGCGCTGATCCTTGGGAAGACCCGCCGCGGCAAGCCCGATGACGATGGCATTGTCGCCGGCGAGCACCAGGTCGATCATGACGACCTGGAGGAAAGCTACCATTACGGGAGAAGCGAAAAATTCCATCATGACCGCGTGCCTTTTCTCATGCTGTTATCTGCACGGTGCGCGGATGGGCGAGCGTACCGGCTACGCGCCCAAAGGTGCGAAGCGGCGAATGCCGAATGATGGTCAAACGGTGTGCTCGACAAGGCGGGCCGTGCTCTCGATTTCCAGCCGACATCGCAGCCTCGCGGCTGCCAGAGGGGCCCGGTCTGGCGGTGGGATTGGGTTAGTTCTTCTGCCTCAACTCAAACAACTGCATCAGGTTCTCAGGTTCAGTCATCATCGCCGCTTTCTCCGAAGTAGAAGGCGCCCCTGAACGAATATTCGTGAATGATAATTTAGTAAGCCTGAAACATCAATGGCGGCAGGAAAGTTTCGTTTGGACGAGCAGCCTATGCCGCGAAGCCGCCGGAGGTAGGCAAGCGGACGGGTTTGCCGCAGTTGCCTGCGGCGCGATCCTCCCTATGTTGGGAGAATAGAGAATCTCCAACTTATCGACAGGGTAGAATGGCAAAAGCTTTGAAGCGCGCCGCGAGCCGCGCCCGTCCGACCGCGATGTCGCAGAAATCCAAGCCCACGGCCAAGCTCATCGCCAAAGCGGGAACCAAGCCGGGTGCAAGGCCGGCCAGGCAAATAGCGAAGCCCGGCGTCAAGCTCGGCACCCTGCCGGTCTGGAATTTGAACGACCTCTATCCCGGTCTCGACAGCGCTGAATTGAAGCGCGACCTGGAAAAAGCCGACGCCGACTGCGCGGCCTTTGAAAAGGACTTCAAGGGCAAGTTGGCCGAACTGGCGGCGGTGCCCGGCGCGCCGGGCCTTCTCGAAGCGGTCAGGCACTATGAGGCGATCGGCGATGTCCTGGGCCGCATCGGATCTTATTCCGGCCTGCTGCATGCCGGCGATTCAACCAACGCCGCGATCACCAAATTCTACGGTGACATGAGCGAGCGGATTACCACCGCCTATTCGCATCTGCTGTTCTTCGATCTCGAATTGAACCGCATCGACGACGCGGTGCTCGATGCCGCGATGAGGGACGGTCCGCTCGGCCATTACCGGCCGTGGATCGAGGACGTGCGCAAGGAAAAGCCGTACCAGCTCGAGGACCGCATCGAGCAGCTTTTCCACGAGAAGTCGCTGACCGGCTATTCCGCCTGGAACCGGCAATATGACGACACCATCGCCGCGTTGCGCTTCAACATCGGCGGGAAGCCGCTCGGCATCGAGCAGGCGCTCAATTTCATGCAGGACCCGGACGGCAGGAAGCGCAAGGAAGCGGCGCAGGCGCTGGCCAAGACCTTCAAGGAAAATCTGCGACCGTTCACGTTGATCACCAATACGCTCGCCAAGGACAAGGAAATCTCCGACCGCTGGCGCGGCTTCAAGGATGTCGCCGACGCGCGCCATCTGTCGAACCGCGTCGAGCCGGAAGTGGTCGAAGCCCTGGTCTCCGCCGTGCGCGCCGCCTATCCGAAATTGTCGCACCGCTATTATGCCTTGAAGGCGAAATGGTTCGGCAAGAAGAGCCTGCCCTATTGGGACCGCAACGCGCCGCTGCCGAAGGTCGAGCAGCGCGCGATTCCGTGGGATACCGCGCGCGCGACCGTGCTCGACGCCTACGGTCAGTTCTCGCCGGAAATGGCGGAAGTCGCTGGCGGCTTCTTCGACAAGAACTGGATCGACGCCGGCGTCCGCGAGGGCAAGCAGCCCGGCGCTTTCGCGCATCCGACCGTGCCGTCGGCGCATCCTTATGTGCTGCTCAACTATCAGGGCAAGCCGCGCGACGTGATGACGCTCGCGCATGAACTCGGCCATGGCGTGCACCAGGTGCTGGCCGCGCCGAACGGGCCGTTGATGGCGCCGACGCCGCTGACGTTGGCCGAGACCGCGTCGGTGTTCGGCGAGATGCTGACCTTCAAGAAACTCTTGGCGCAGACCACCGACAAGAAACAGCGCAAGGCAATGCTCGCCGCCAAGGTCGAGGACATGATCAACACCGTGGTGCGCCAGATCGCGTTCTACAGCTTCGAGCGCAAGGTCCATCTCGAACGCCGCAACGGCGAACTGACCTCGAACAAATTGTGCGAATTGTGGATGTCGGTGCAGTCGGAAAGCTTAGGACCGGCGATCGAATTGAAGGAAGGCTACGAGACCTTCTGGACCTACATCCCGCACTTCATCCATTCGCCGTTCTATGTTTATGCTTATGCCTTCGGCGATTGTCTGGTGAACTCGCTGTATGCGGTCTACGAGAAATCCAACGAAGGCTTCGCCGAGCGCTACCTCGCCATGCTCGCCGCCGGCGGCACCAAGCATCACTCCGAACTGCTCAAGCCCTTCGGGCTGGACGCTACCGATCCGAAATTCTGGGACGGCGGACTGTCGGTGATCGCCGGGATGATCACGGAGCTGGAGGGGTTGGATTAGGTGGCAAAGCCAACACCTCCCACCGACTCCGAAAAAAACCGCTTCTCCGCACGCGCCAGGCGGTACGCCAAGGTTGGTACCCGTGTTGCCGGCGTTGCCGCCCGCGTCGGCAGCCAGCGCTTCCTCGGGGCGACGCCGGACCGCGCCGGCAATGCGCTGGCGCTGGCGTCCGCGCTCGGCGGCCTCAAAGGCCCGATCATGAAGGTGGCGCAGTTGCTCGCCACCATTCCCGACGCGGTGCCGCCGGAATATGCGACGGAGTTGATGAAGCTGCAAAGCCAGGCGCCGCCGATGGGCTGGGCCTTCGTCAAGCGCCGGATGAGCGCCGAACTCGGGCCCGATTGGCAGAGCAAATTCAAAAGCTTCGAGCATCAGCCGGCGGCGGCCGCCTCGCTTGGTCAGGTGCATCGCGCCACCGCGCTCGATGGCTCGGCGCTGGCCTGCAAGCTGCAATATCCCGACATGCAGTCGGCGGTCGAAGCCGATCTGTCGCAACTGCAATTGCTGTTCTCGATCCGCAAGCGTTTCGATCCGGCCATCGATACGTCCGAGATGGGCGTCGAGATCGGCGCGCGTCTGCGCGAGGAGCTCGACTACGCGCGCGAAGCCAAACACGTCGCGCTCTATGCCGCCATGCTCAAGGACGAGCCGTCGATCCGCGTGCCGCGCGTCTGGCCGGAATTGTCGAGCGGCCGTTTGCTGACCATGGAGTGGATGGAAGGCTCCAAGATGCTAGCGCACAAGGACGACAGCCTCGCCATTCGCAACAAACTCGCCACCGCGATGTTCACCGCCTGGTGGTTTCCGTTCAGCCGCTTCGGCGTCATCCATGGCGACCCGCATCTGGGCAACTATTCGGTATTCGACGACGCCAAGGGCAAGGCCGCCGGCATCAATCTTCTGGACTACGGCTGCATCCGCATCTTCCCCCCGCACTTCGTCGGCGGCGTGGTCGATCTCTATCGCGGGCTGCTCGACGGCGACGAGGCCCGCGTCGTCCATGCCTATGAGACCTGGGGATTCAAGCGGCTGAACAAGCCACTGATCGAGGCGCTTAATATCTGGGCGCGCTTCATTTATGGCCCGCTGCTCGACGACCGCGTCCGCACCATCGCCGATGGGGTGAAGCCTTCCGACTACGGCCGCAAGCAGGCCTTCCAGGTGCATCAGGCGCTGAAAAAGCTGGGGCCCGTCCAGGTGCCGCGCGAGTTCGTCTTCATGGACCGCGCCGCCATCGGCCTCGGGGCCGTGTTCTTGCACCTGGCGGCGGAATTGAATTTCTATCGATTGTTCAACGAGGCGATCGAGAATTTCCAGGTCGGCGAGGTGGCGGCCCGGCAAACCAACGCGCTCGGCGCGGTCGGGCTGACCCCATCCACAGGCGCCTGACGCGGGGCCGCCGGATGCGTCCGGGCGTTGCCCTGCGGCCCCGATTGCGCTAACCCCTCTGCCGTCAGGGATTTACGCAATTCGGAGAGATTCCCCCATGGCCGACCACGGCACCGTCGAATACGCCACCGCTCCCGGCAACGACTATCCGGCGCATGAAAGCACCTACGAGACCTTCGTCGCATTCACCTTCGTCGGGTCGATCCATGTCATCAATCTGCTGCTCGGCCTGGCGGTCGGCGGCGTGATGGGCAACTGGATGGCATCCATCCCGGTCTTCATCATCGCCATCATCGGCCTGATCCCGGGCCTGGTCACCGGCTCGAAGACCTCCAGCTATGTGGCTTTCGCGCTGTGCTTCCTGATCTTTGCCTTCACCGGGCTGTCGCATTAGCGCATAATTGTTAGAGATGCCGGATCCGGCGCCGGGCGGCTTCGCCCGGCGGGCCACAAAACCGGTGAAGCTGGGGGGCGTGGATGCGAATTGCGGTAGCGCGTGAAACCGACCCGCTGGAGCCGCGGGTCGCGGCGACCCCGGAAACCGTCAAGAAATTCAAGGCACT
>JAUSBQ010000452.1 GCA_030651965.1 Pseudolabrys sp.
ACCAAGACGCCGGGCCGCATGTCAGTGCGCGACGGCATCGTGCGCGGACCGCAGGTCGGCGCCACGGTCGAGGGTCAGGTCGATTATGCCCGCGACGAGGTGCATCTGCGCGGCACCTTCGTGCCGTTCTATGGGCTCAACAACATGTTCGGGCTCGGGCAGATCCCGCTTGTCGGCATATTGCTCGGCGGCAGCAATGAAGGCCTGGTCGGCATCACCTATGAAGCGGTCGGTCCGCCGAGCGCGCCGCGTATTTCGGTCAATCCGGTGAGCGCCCTCGCGCCCGGGTTGCTGCGCAAGTTCATCCCGTCACCGGGAAGCTTCGATCCGGGCTTCGCGCCGCAGCGGTAATCCGCCTCATCCTGAGGAGCCCGCCGTAGGCGGGCGTCTCGAAGGATGGGGCGGCCACATGGTTCGAGACGCGCGGCTGCGCCGCGCTCCTCACCATGAGGCCGAACTAAATCGGCTTCAACAGCACATGCTTCTTCTTGCCGAGCGACAGCTTGATCGCGCCGTCGGCGGTCAGATCCTTGGCGGTCAGCACCATCTTCTCGTCGGACACGGTCACGTCGTTGACTTTGAGGCCGGCGGCCTTGATCTGACGGCGCGCGTCGCCATTCGACGACACCAGCGAGGACAACTCGGCAAAGGCATTTAGCACGCCGATGCCTTGTTCGAGCGTGGCGCGGGCGACTTCGACCGTCGGCAGCGAAGCGGCGAAGGTGCCTTCCTCGAAAGTCTTGCGCGCGGTGCCGGCGGCCTCATCCGCCGCTGCGCGGCCATGCATCAGCGCGGTCGCTTCGGTCGCCAGCACTTTTTTGGCTTCGTTGATCTCGGAACCTTGCAGCGCGGTCAGTTTCGCGATTTCCCCAAGCGGCAGGGTGGTGAACAGCTTGAGGAAACGCGCGACGTCGCCGTCCTCGGTGTTGCGCCAGAACTGCCAGTAGCCGTAAGGGCTGACCAGGTCGGCGTTGAGCCAGACCGCGCCGGCCGCTGTCTTGCCCATCTTGGCGCCGGACGCGGTAGTGATCAGCGGGGCCGTGAGCGCGAACAGATGCGCGTCATTCATGCGGCGGCCGAGGTCGATGCCGTTGACGATGTTGCCCCACTGATCGGAGCCGCCCATTTGCAGCGCGCAGCCGTAGCGCTTGTTCAGTTCGACGAAGTCGTAGGCCTGCAAGATCATGTAATTGAATTCGAGAAAGGACAATTCATGCTGGCGCTCGAGCCGCATCTTGACCGAGTCGAAGGACAGCATGCGGTTGACCGAGAAATGGCGGCCGACGTCGCGGAGGAAATCGATGTAGTTGAGCTGGTTCAGCCAGTCGGCATTGTTCGCCATGACGGCATTGCCGCCGTCGCTTTCGAATTTCAGAAACTTCGAGAATGTCTGGCGGATGCTGCGCAGGTTCTCGTTGATCATGTCCTCGGTCAAAATCCGGCGGCTCTCGTCCTTGCCGGATGGGTCGCCAACGCGGGTGGTGCCGCCGCCCATCAGCGCAATCGGCCGGTGGCCGGTCTGCTGGAGCCAGTAGAGCATCATGGTGGGCAGCAGGTGGCCGATGTGCAGCGACGCCGCGGTGCAGTCGTAGCCGATATAGGCGGTGATCTGGCCGGAGGCGGCGCGGGCGTCCAGCGCGTCCGGCTCCGAGACCTGGTGGATAAAGCCACGCTCGCTGAGAATGTTAAGAAAATCGGATTTATAGGTACTCATGATTGGCTCTCGCGGCGCGGTCCTGCTCGTTTGGCGGTGGCGGGTGGTGTAACAGGTCCGGGACCGGATTCAACCGGCCGGGCGGTCAAGGCAAGGGGCGGGTTTTGGGCATTGTGCGGGCCATTGGGCTGATGAGCGGCACCTCGCTCGACGGCGTCGACGTGGCGCTGATCGAGACCGATGGCGTGCGGATCGGCGCCTTCGGGCCGGTCGGCTACCGGCCTTATTCCGACGACGAACGGGCGCTGCTGCGTCAGGCGCTGGTCGACGGCGCGGGCGTCACCGACCGCACCGCGCGGCCGGGCGTGCTGGAGGAGGCCGAGGCCTTCGTCACCCGCGTCCATGCCGAGACGGTCGAAGCTTTTCTCGAGGCCGAGCACATCGACAGAGCCGACATCGCCATGGTCGGTTTCCACGGCCAGACTGTGCTGCACCGGCCGCAAGACCGCCTGACCGTGCAGATCGGCGACGGCGTGGGGATGGCGCGACGTCTCGGCATGGCGGTGGCTTATGATTTTCGCGCGGCGGATGTCGCGGCGGGCGGGCAGGGCGCGCCGCTGGTGCCGGTGTTTCATCAGGCGCTCGCGCGCGATCTCGCCCGGCCGCATCCGATCGCGGTGTTGAATGTCGGCGGCGTCGCCAACGTCACTTTCGTCAATGGCGGCGATCCGGTCGCCTGCGATACCGGCCCGGGCAATGCCCTGATCGACGACTTCATGCGCGCGCGCACCGGCGCGCCGCTCGACCGCGACGGCGACGAGGCGGCGCGCGGCATTGTCGATGAAGGTTTCGTCGCGCGCGTGCTGGCGCATATTTTCTTCGAGCAGCCGTGCCCGAAATCGCTCGACCGCAATGCATTTGCGTTTGCGAATATCGGGCTTCCCGATTTTACGGTTGCCAACGGCGCGGCGACCTTGTCGGCGTTGACGGCGGCGTCAGTGGCGCGCGTGGTCAAGCAATTGCCGGAACCGCCGCGTTCCTGGATCGTCGCCGGCGGCGGCGCGCGCAATCCGACTTTGATGAAGATGCTGGCGCAGCGGCTTAGCCCGGCCACGGTCGAGACCGCCGACGCGGTCGGCTGGTCGTCGCAATCGATCGAGGCGCAAGCCTTTGCTTATCTCGCCGTGCGCACGTCGCTCGGTCTGCCGATCACGTTCCCGCGGACCACCGGAGTCGGTCAGCCGATGACGGGCGGCGTGGTGGCGAAGCCTTGAAGCCTACGCCGCCGGCTTGCGCTCGGGAGTCTTGAGGCGCTTGTCGAGATACTGCTCGATCGAGCCGAGCAGAGTGTCGACCTTGCCGTCGAAGAAGTGGTTGGCGCCGGGCACGACCTTCTGTTCGATGATGATACCCTTCTGGGTCTTGAGCTTCTCGACCAATGTATTGACGTCCTTGGCCGGCACCACAGCATCCTTGTCGCCATGAATGATCAGGCCGGAGGACGGGCAGGGGGCGAGGAACGAGAAGTCGTAGAGGTTCGCCGGCGGGCAGATCGAGATGAAGCCTTCGATCTCGGGCCGGCGCATCAGCAATTGCATGCCGATCCAGGCGCCGAACGAGAAGCCGGCGATCCAGCAGCTCTTGGCCTCGGGGTTGATGGTCTGCGCCCAGTCGAGGGCGGCTGCCGCGTCCGACAATTCGCCGGTGCCGTGGTCGAACGAGCCCTGCGAACGGCCGACGCCGCGGAAATTGAAGCGCAGCGCCGAGAAGCCGCGGTTCACGAAGGCGTAGTAGAGCTGGTAGATGATCTGATGGTTCATCGTCCCGCCGAATTGCGGGTGCGGATGCAGCACGATCGCGATCGGCGCATTCTTCTGGCGCGCCGGGTGGTACCGGCCTTCGATCCGCCCGGCGGGACCCGTGAAAATGACCTCAGGCATGACAGCGACCTCGAATTTGGCTTCAAACGTTTCTTGCCGCGATTGTTAAGCCAATCGCGACTCTGGATTTGGCGCTTTCGCCTGGGCGGAGGAGGCGAGAGAGCGCTAGTTTAGAATTATTCTAATTATATGTTTTCCGCTGTTCACCGCCGCAACAATGGCTATAAGTTGCTCGGGCGATGCGGGCTTCTACCACAGTCGGTAGGGCGAAAAGCAAGCTTTTTGCAGGGCCCCAGGACCGGCGCCAGCCCAAACGGTAATAACATACTTACGGAATCCATGACGGAACGAGCCTATTTCGACTGGAATGCGACCGCGCCTTTGCGCGGCGAAGCGCGTTTGGCCATGACGGCTGCGCTGGCGCTGACCGGCAATGCGTCGTCTGTGCATGCGGAGGGCCGCTCTGCCCGCCGGGCGATCGAGCTGGCCCGCGCCCAGGTCGCGGCCTTGGTCGGGGCGGAACCTGGCAACGTCACTTTCACCTCCGGCGCGACCGAGGCCAACACGCTGGCTTTGACGCCGGCGATGGAGGCGGGCGGTTGCAAGGAGCCGCGTGACCGGCTGTTCGTCTCGGCCGTCGAACATGCGTCGGTGGCCTGTGGCGGCCGTTTCCCGGCCGGCAAGGTCGAAACGCTGGC
>JAUSBQ010000458.1 GCA_030651965.1 Pseudolabrys sp.
GGTGATCGCCTCATAGGTCGAATCCATCGAATCGTATGAGCCGCGATGCACGAATTTCAGCGCCTTGCCGCCGGGTGCCTCACCGACCGCGATGTCGCCCTTGGGCGGATTGGCCGGCGCGCTGGCCACCGGCGCCGCGGCCTGGAACGAGAAGCCGGTGTCGTCGGTCTCGGTGTAGATTGTGAGCAGGGGGCCGGTCGGCTTGATGCCTTGCTTGTCGAGATATTCGTTCAGCGACTTGAAGGAGTCCTTGAGCGTGTCGAAGGCCGCGTCCCAGTTGGTGTGGCCCTTGAGGTAAACGATGGTGCGGTCCGGCAGCGTCACGGTTTCGCCGAAGGCGTCGCCCGGTTTCAAAGGCGTCGGCACCGGCGGGCCCACAGGGCTCTTGTCGAGATTGAGCGCTGGCGGCGCGGCCGGGGGAGCAGCGCCCTGCGCCAGCGCGGCATTGCCGCCGCAAGCCAGCAGCACGGCAGAAACAAACAGCGTCGCCAATCGGACGCGTGCGAGGGGCATCAGGGTCTCCGAAATCTTGCGGCAGGGCCGCGATTCGCCGGAATTTTCAGACATTTTATCACGGCGCTAGCCATCCGGCGATTATTCGCCATATAAAGCGGCGGAACCCGGGCAGGGGCTCGGATGTTCGCCAATTCGATAGCAATATTATGGGCGTGCTCGCCAATCAGCCTTTCGTCAAGATGAACGGAGTCGGCAACGAAATCGTCGTTGTCGATCTGCGCGCCACTGGCGGCAAAGCCCCGGCGGTCATCGGCGCCGACGAGGCGCGCGCGGCGGCTGGCCCGCAAGGCGCGCCCTACGACCAATTGATGGCGCTTTACCCGCCGCGCACGCCGGGGACGGACGCCTTTATCCGCATCTACAACAATGACGGGTCGGAAGCCGGCGCTTGCGGTAACGGGATGCGTTGCGTCGCGTCCATCGTGTCGGATGCCAACGGCAGAACCGCGCTGACGTTCGAGACCAAGGCCGGCATTCTCAACGCCTGGAAGGGCGCCGATGGCCTGTTCACCATCGACATGGGCAAGCCGCGCTTTGCCTGGAACGAGATACCGCTGGCCGAGGAATTCCGCGACACCCGCGCCATCGAATTGCAGATCGGGCCGATCGACAAGCCCGTGCTGCATTCGCCGGCGGTGGTCAACATGGGCAACCCGCACGCGATCTTCTGGGTCGACGACCCTTACGCCTATGACCTCGAACGTTTCGGCCCGCTGCTGGAAAATCATCCGATCTTTCCAGATCGCGCCAACATCACGCTCGCGCATATCGTGTCGCGCGAACACATCGTCATTCGCACCTGGGAGCGTGGCGCCGGGCTGACCAAGGCCTGCGGCTCCGCCGCTTGCGCCGCCGCGGTCGCCGCCGCGCGGCTCAAGCGCACCGAGCGCAAGGTGCGCGTCAGCCTGCCGGGCGGCGAACTCACCATCGAGTGGCGCGCAAGCGACGATCATGTGCTGATGACCGGGCCTGTGGCGTTTGAGTTTGCCGGCACCTTCGATCCGAAATTGTTCGAGAAGGCGGCAACGCTGTGAGTCTCGACATCGTCACGTTCGGCTGTAGGCTCAACATCGCCGAGTCCGAAGTCATCAAGCGCAATGCGACGGCGGCCGGATTCGATAATGCCGTGGTGGTCAATACCTGCGCGGTGACATCCGAAGCCGTCAAGCAGGCGCGCCAGAACATCCGCCGCATCAGGCGCGAGCGCCCCGATGCACGCATCGTCGTCACCGGCTGCGCGGCGCAATCCGAGGCCGCGACTTTCGCTGCGATGCCGGAGGTCGACCGTGTCCTCGGCAATGAGGAAAAGCTCGATGCGCGGGCTTGGTCCAATCTTTGGGCCGGCGATCGGCGCGTCGCCGTCGGCGACATCATGGCGGCGAAAACGCTGGCGGCGCATGGCGTCGATGCCATCGACGGCCACACCCGCGCTTTCTTGCAGGTGCAGAACGGCTGCGACCATCGCTGCACCTTCTGCATCATTCCGTTCGGCCGCGGCAATTCGCGCTCGCTGCCGATGGATGATGTTGTCGCGCAGGCGCGGCGGCTTGCCGGCAATGGCTACCGCGAGATCGTGCTGACCGGCGTCGATATCACCAGCTATGGCGACGGCGAGTTGAAGCTCGGCGCGTTGGTCAAGCGGCTGTTGCGCGACGTGCCCGGGATCGCGCGGCTGCGGCTGTCGTCGATCGACTCGGTGGAAGCCGACGCCGATCTCATCGACGCGCTGGCCAATGAGCCGCGCCTGGTGCCGCATCTGCATCTGTCCTTGCAGGCCGGCGACGACATGATCCTCAAGCGCATGAAGCGGCGGCACACGCGCGGCGACGCGATTGCGTTCTGCGAAAATGTGCGCCGCCTGCGGCCGGATGTCGTGTTCGGCGCCGACATCATCGCCGGCTTCCCGACCGAAACCGAGGCGATGTTTACGCGATCGCTCGATCTGATCGAGGACTGCGGGCTGACGCAGCTTCACGTCTTTCCGTTTTCAGCCAGGCCCGGCACGCCGGCCGCGCGCATGCCGCAGCTTGACCGCGCGCTGGTGAAAGAGCGGGCGCAACGGCTGCGTGACAAGGGCGACGCCGCCTTGCGTCATTATCTTGAATCTCAGGTCGGCACGCAGCGTCAGGTGTTGACCGAGCGCGGCGGCATTGGCCGCACCGAGCAGTTCACCGCCGTGCGGCTGCCGTCACCGCTCGCGCCCGGCCTCATTCTCGACCTCAAGGTCGCCGGTCACGACGGGCGGCAGTTGCTGGCCGCCTGAATCGCCGTTCCATCCGCACGCTGTGAGCATCTCCCGCATGTGTTCCGGCGCGGGCGCGGTGGTGACGACCGCCGGCTTGTTCTTGGAAATCGGCACCACGACTTCGCGGGCGTGCAGATGCAAAGGCGTGCCGCCCGCACGCGGCGCGCTGCCATAAATATTGTCGCCGAGAATCGGAAATCCCATTTCGGCGCAATGCACGCGCAGTTGATGGGTGCGGCCGGTCAGCGGCTCGAGCGCCAGCCAGGTCTTGCCGTCGCCGCGCCCCATCACCTTCCACACCGTCGACGACGGCTTGCCGGCGGGATCGGGCTTCATCCACCAGCCGCGATTTTCGTCGAGCTTGGCGAGCGCGATGTCGATGCGGCCTTCGTCGGCTTCCGGCCCGCCTTCGACCACCGCCCAATAGGTCTTGCCGATCTTGCCCTGCTTGAACAGCTTGCCGAGCAGCGCCAGCGCCTTGCGATGGCGGCCGAGCACTAGGCAGCCGGAGGTGTCCTTGTCCAGCCGATGCGCCAACGCCGGCATGCGCGGCAGGCCGAAGCGCAGCACGTCAAAATAGTCCTCCAGGCTGTCGCCGCCCTTGGGCCCGCGATGCACCGAGAGCCCGGCCGGCTTGTCGATCACCAGCATCAGCCCGTCGCGGTAGAGCAGGCGGCCGAGCATTTCGTCGGGGGTCATAATCTCTTACCAATCATGACTGAAACGGGTATCACGGGCGCGACATGAACGACAGCACACAGAAAACCAGCTGGTGGAAGCGCCTGAGCACCGGCCTCAAGCGCACGTCGGCGTCGCTGGGCGGGGCGATCAGCGATCTGATCACCAAGCGCAAGCTGGATGCCGACACGCTGGAAGATCTGGAAAACGAGCTGATCCGCGCCGACCTCGGCGTCGATTTCGCGGCCCGTATTTCCTCGCTCCTGAAAGACGGCCGCTTCGAGAAGGATCTTGCGCCGGAAGATGTGAGGGGCCTGCTCGCCGGGGAAATCGAGAAGGTGCTGACGCCGGTGGCCAAGCCGCTGGAAATCACCGCGACGCCTTTCGTCGTTCTGGTGTCGGGCGTCAACGGCTCCGGCAAGACCACCACCATCGGCAAGCTCGCCGCCAAGTTCCGCACTGAGGGCAAGAAGGTGATGCTGGTCGCAGGCGATACCTTCCGCGCCGCCGCGATCGAGCAACTCAAGATCTGGGGCGATCGCACCGGCGCAACCGTGATGGCGCGCGCGCCCGGTTCCGATCCGGCGAGTCTTGCTTTCGAGGCGATCACTGCCGCCAAGGCCGACGGCACCGAAGTGGTGCTGGTCGATACCGCCGGGCGATTGCAGAATCGCACCGAGTTGATGAACGAACTGGAAAAGATGGTGCGCGTCATGCGCAAGGTCGAACCGACCGCGCCGCATGCCGTGCTGCTGGTGTTGGACGCCACCGTCGGGCAGAACGCGCTCAGCCAGGTCGAGATCTTCGGCAAGGTCGCGGGCGTTACCGGCCTGGTGATGACCAAGCTCGACGGCACTGCGCGCGGCGGCATTCTGGTGGCGATCGCCGAGCGTTTCAAACTGCCGGTGCATTTCATCGGCGTCGGTGAAGGCGTCGACGATCTCGCCGCTTTCACCGCGCGCGATTTTGCCCGGGCGGTGGTTGGACTTGAGGACTAGAAAGACAGCATGGCCGAAAAGAAAAAGCTCAATCCCACGCTCAAGCTGGTGCTCGATATCGGGCCGCTGATTCTGTTCTTCGCCGCCAATTCGAAGTTCGGCATCTATGCCGCGACCGGCGCCTTCATGGTCGCCGTGCTGGCCGCTCTTACCGTCGCCTATGTGTTGACGCGGCGTATCGAGGTGATGCCTCTGGTCACGGCCGTCATCGTGTTGATCTTCGGCGGGCTGACGATCGTCCTGCAGGACGAGTTGTTCATCAAGCTCAAGCCGACCATCATCTATGTGTTGTTCGCCGGCGCGCTGTTCTTCGGGCTGTTGTTCAACAAGCCGCTGCTCGGCATGCTGTTCGACTCGGTGTTCAATCTCACCGCGGAAGGCTGGCGCAAGCTGACCTGGCGCTGGGCGTTTTTCTTTGTGTTTCTCGCCGTCGTCAACGAAGTCGTCTGGCGCACGCAAAGCACGGACTTCTGGGTGAACTTCAAGCTGTTCGGCGTGGTGCCACTCACTTTCGTGTTCGGCGCGCTGCAATATCCGCTGCTGATGAAATACGCGGAAGAGAAGAAGGAAGACCCGTCATCCTGAGGTGCGAGCCATAAGCGCGTTTACGCGCGTCTTAGACGCGCTATGGCGAGCCTCGAAGGATGAACGGCCGCGGACTTTCGGGCCGTCGCCCTTCGAGGCTCGGCCTGCGGCCTCGCACCTCAGGGTGACGGATCGCTACTTCGCCAGCGCCTTCTCGATTTCCGGCAAGAGCACTTTCACCAGGTTCTCCGGCGTGATCGGCCCGACCAGCTTGTAGGCGATGGCGCCGTCGCGGCCGATCAGAAACGTCTCCGGCACGCCATAGACGCCCCAGTCGATCGAGGCGCGGCCTTTGGCGTCGGCACCCGCGGCGACGAAGGGATTACCGTAGCGGTTGAGGAAGCGCCGCGCATTGTCGGGCGCATCCTTGTAGTTGATGCCGACGATCTGGAAGCGCTTGTCCTGCGCGAGTTTATCGAGCAGCGGCGCTTCGTCGTGACACGGCACGCACCACGACGCCCAGACATTCACCAGTGTTACATTGCCGGCGAAACTCGCATTGGTCAGCCCCGGCACGGCCTTGCCGTCGCGGGTCAGCCCTTCGATCGCCGGCAGATCGATCGCCGGCGCCTGCCGCCCGATCAGCGCCGATGGCAGTTTCGATGGATCGCCGGCCCCTAACCGGTAGAGGAACAAACCGGCGAGCGCGACAAACGCGATCAACGGCAGCGTCACCAGCAGGTTGCGTTTGCCGCGCGTACTCTGCTCTGGCGCTTCGCTCACGGCGTGTCTCCCAAAGCCCTATTATCTTTGCCGCGCTGCGAACGCCGCGTCACGCCGCGCCGCTCGAGGTCGCCGAGAACGCGGCGCTGCGCAGCGTAATCGGCCACGATCCAGCCGATCAGCGCAATGACGACGAGCGCAGTCAGCGCATAGGATGCGATAATGAAGTTGGCGTGCGGGCCTAAACTCATCATGCGCTTTCTCCTTTGCGCATGATCTTGTCCGAAAACCGTTTCACACTTTTCGGGATCATGCGTGCTGCGCCTGCATCATCCGCATGCTGCGCACGCGCCGCCGCAATATCTCGTTGCGCATGGCGGCGAAGTGCAGCGTGAAGAACAACAGCGTGAAAGCCAGCGCCATGATCAGCAGCGGCACCAGGATGGAAGTGTCGATGGCCGTGCCGCCCATGCGCACGACCGACGCCGGCTGGTGCAATGTGTTCCACCAGTCGACCGAGAACTTGATGATCGGGATGTTGACCGCGCCGACCAGCGCCAGAATGGCGGCGGCGCGCGACGAGCGGTTGGGGTCTTCGGCGGTCCAATAGAGCGCCAACATGCCGAGGTACAACAGAAACAGCACCAGCACCGAGGTCAGCCGCGCGTCCCATACCCAATAGGTGCCCCACATCGGGCGGCCCCACAGCGACCCGGTGACGAGGCAGATAAACGTAAAGGCAGCGCCGATCGGCGCCGCCGCCTTGCCGGCGACGTCGGCCAGCGGGTGACGCCACACCAGCGTACCCAGCGCCGCCACCGTCATCACGCCCCAGCCCATCATGCCGAGCCAGGCGCCCGGCACATGCAGGAACATGATCTTGACCGTGGCGCCCTGCTGGTAGTCGTCCGGCGCGCCGGCGACGCGATAAAGCCCGTAGGCGAAGACCAGCGCGGTCGCGCCGGCAAGCCAGGGCAGCACGCGGTCAACCAGCGTCAGGAAGCGCGTCGGGTTGGCGAGGTCGATGACAGCCATGAAGGGCCTTTTAGTCATTCCAATTCTTTATTCCAGTCCTTGCCGCAAGGCGGCGGCGGCGGCGAAGGGGCCGAGCACCAGACTTGCCAAGGATAAAGCGCAAAGAACGGTGAAAGGAGGGCCGAATGGGGCCGGCCCGACGATGGCGGCGTTGGCGGCGGCGACGCCGAAAATCAGCACCGGTATCGTCAACGGCAACACCAACACCGCCAACAACAAGCCGCCTCGCCGCAGCGCCACCGCCAGCGCCGCGCCGATCAGGCCGATGAAAGTCAACGCCGGCGTGCCGGCGAGCAAAGTCAGCGCCACCCAGCCCATCGCCGACAATTCGACATTGAGCATCAGGCCCAGCACCGGCGTGATGACGATCAGCGGCAAAGCGGTGGTCAGCCAATGCGCGATGGCCTTGGCGGCGACCGCCAGCTCCAGCGGCAGGGCGCCCATCATCAACAGGTCGAGCGAGCCGTCGTCATGGTCGGTGGCAAACAGCCGGTCGAGCGCCAGGAGGCTCGCCAGCAGCGCTCCCAGCCACAACATCGCGGGGCCGATGCGCGTCAGCAGATTGAGGTCGGGGCCGACCGCGAAGGGCGTCATCGCCACCATGATGAAATAGAACAGCGCGCCCATCAGCGCGCCGCCGCCGACCCGCATGGCGAGCCTCATGTCGCGGAGAAGGAGGGCGAGAAAAGCGGTCATGTATGAGTCCGCTGCGGTGGACGCGCGGCTCCCTCCCCCGCTTGCGGGGGAGGGTTGGGGAGGGGGCATGATCTTGCATCGAGCCACGCTCTGTTCCCCCTCCCTGTCCCTCCCCCGCATGCGGGGGAGGGGACGTCGGGGCGCGGCCCGTCAAAAAGTTTTTTGGCGGTGTAATTCACCCCATCACTCCCAACTTTAATTCGCGCGGCTCGTCGAGCCCGATCGGCCCATGCGCCGCGGCCACGATCATGCCGCCGCTGGCGCGATGCTTGCGCATCAGCTCCGCCAGCCGGTCCTGTGATGCCGAGTCCAGGGCACTTGTCGGCTCGTCGAGCAGCCAGACAGGACGCGCCACGGCCACCAGCCGGGCAATCGACAGCCGCCGCCGCTGGCCGGCCGACAGATAGGCGGCCGGCAGGTCCGACAATTGCGCGAGGTCGACGGCTTCGAGCGCCGGCCCGATCGGCGCGCCGCGCGGCGCACCCAGATAAGTGGCCCAAAATTGCAGATTCTCCCCAACAGAAAGCGACGGCTTCACGGCGTCGAGATGGCCGAGATAATGCGATTGCTCGCCGACCGTCGCCTCGTCGTCACCGCCGGTTATGCCGAGCTGTCCGCCGGCCTTGCGCAGCAGGCCGGCGATCAGCCGCAACAACGACGACTTGCCGGCGCCGTTGCGGCCGGTGACGACCAGCGCCTCGCCGCCGCTCACGCTGAAGTTGAGCCCGCTGAACACCAGGCGGCCGCCGCGCTCGCAGGCCAGATCCTTGCCGGCGAGCCGGAGGTCGATCAAATCTGTCCTCATCCTTTGGAATCATCCCAGTCATGATGGCGCTGCGCCCGAAAAGACTTTATAAGCCAGCACGTGCGGCGTTACGTAATGGAATTCGGCACCAAGTTTCTCCGGCTAGAAAAGATGTTTTCTACCAAGGGCTTATGCCAGTCCAGCGCCGTTGTCCCCGCCGGGAATGGAAACAGCCGACATGACGTCCCTCGATAGTTTCGAATGCTGCAAATCCCTCAAGGTCGGGACCAAGACCTACGCTTATTACAGCCTGCCGGTCGCCGAAAAAAATGGCCTGAAAGGCATTTCCCGCCTGCCGTTCTCGATGAAGGTGCTCCTCGAAAACCTGTTGCGCAATGAAGACGGGCGCACGGTGACCAAGGAAGACATCAAGGCGGTCGCCGAATGGCTCAAGACGAAATCCTCGCAACATGAATTCGCATTCCGCCCGGCGCGCGTGCTGATGCAGGATTTCACCGGCGTGCCGGCGGTGGTCGATCTCGCCGCCATGCGCGACGCGATGGTGGCGCTCGGCGGCGACCCGAAGAAGATCAACCCGCTGGTGCCGGTCGATCTGGTCATCGACCACTCGGTCAACGTCAACTTCTTCGGCGACAACAAGGCCTTCAAGAAAAACGTCGACGAGGAATACCGCCAGAATCAGGAGCGCTACCAGTTCCTGAAATGGGCGCAGCGTTCGTTCGATAATTTCCGCGTCGTGCCGCCGGGCACCGGCATCTGCCATCAGGTCAATCTCGAATACCTGTCGCGCGTCGTCTGGACCAAGAAGGACAAGGTCTCGATCGACGGCAAAGCGGCAACCATGGAAGTCGCCTATCCCGACACGCTTGTCGGCACCGACTCGCACACGACGATGGTCAACGGCCTGTCCGTGCTCGGCTGGGGCGTCGGCGGCATCGAGGCGGAAGCCGCGATGCTCGGCCAGCCTTTGTCGATGACGCTGCCGGAAGTGATCGGCTTCAAGCTCACCGGCCGAATGAAGGAAGGCCTAACCGCCACCGATCTCGTGCTCACCGTGACGCAGATGCTGCGCGCCCGCGGCGTGGTCGGCAAGTTCGTTGAATTCTTCGGCGCCGGCCTCACTCATCTGAGCATCGCCGATCGTGCCACGCTCGGTAACATGGCGCCGGAATACGGCGCGACCTGCGGCTTCTCGCCGATCGACGAAGACACGATCCAGAATCTCAAGGACACCAATCGTCCGCCGGAAGTCGTCAAACTGGTCGCAGCCTACGCCAAGGCGCAAGGCATGTTCCGCGAGAAGGCGACGCCGGACCCGATGTTCACCGACATCCTCAAGCTCGATCTCGCCACCGTCGAGCCGTCGCTGTCGGGACCGAAGCGTCCGCAGGACCGGATTACGCTGAAAGACGTCAAGGCCGGCTTCACCGTGTCGATGGACAAGGAATACAACAAGGGCAACGAGCTGCATAAGCGCGTGCCGGTCGAGGATCGCAAACACGATCTCGGCAATGGCGACGTGGTGATCGCCGCGATCACCTCCTGCACCAACACCTCGAACCCGAACGTGATGATCGGCGCCGGGCTTCTCGCCCGCAACGCGGTGGCCAAGGGCCTGACCTCCAAGCCGTGGGTGAAGACCTCGCTCGCGCCCGGCTCGCAAGTGGTCGGTGAATATCTCGAGAACTCCGGTCTGCAGAAGGACCTCGACAAGGTCGGCTTCAATCTCGTCGGCTACGGCTGCACCACCTGCATCGGCAATTCCGGCCCGCTGGCCGAGGAGATTTCCGAAGCCATCAACAAGAACGATCTGGTCGGCGCCGCGGTGCTGTCCGGCAATCGCAACTTCGAAGGCCGCGTCAACGCCGACGTGCGCGCCAACTATCTGGCGTCGCCGCCACTGGTGGTCGCCTACGCGCTGGCCGGTTCGATGTATGTCGATATGGCCAAGGACCCGCTCGGCAAGGACAAGAAAGGCAAGGATGTCTTCCTGAAAGACATCTGGCCGTCGAACAAGGAAATCGCTTCGTTCGTCGCCAAGAACGTCACCAAGAAGATTTTCGCCAAGAAATACGCCGACGTGTTCAAGGGCGACGCCAACTGGCGCAAGATCGCGGTCAAGGGCGGCATGACCTATACGTGGGACGACCGTTCGACCTACGTTCAGAACCCGCCCTATTTTGAAGGCCTCAAGAAGGCGCCGAAGCCGATCGAGGACATCATCGACGCGCGCGTGCTGATGCTGCTGGGCGATTCGATCACCACCGATCACATCTCGCCCGCCGGTTCGATCAAGGCGTCGAGCCCGGCCGGCGAATATCTGCGCGATCATCAGGTGCGCCCGATCGACTTCAACCAGTACGGCACCCGCCGCGGCAACCATCAGGTCATGATGCGCGGCACCTTCGGCAACATCCGCATCAAGAACCAGATGGTTCCCGGCGTCGAAGGCGGCGTCACCATCCATTATCCGTCGAAGAAGCAGATGCCGATCTACGACGCGGCCATGAAGTACAAGGAAGACAAGGTTCCGCTGGTGGTTTTCGGGGGCAAGGAATACGGCACCGGCTCGTCGCGCGACTGGGCGGCCAAGGGCACGGTTCTGCTCGGCGTCCGCGCGGTCGTCACCGAATCGTTTGAGCGCATACATCGCTCGAACCTGATCGGCATGGGCGTGGTGCCGCTGAACTTCGAGGAAGGCGTGAGCTGGAAGTCGCTGGGCTTAAAGGGCGACGAACAGGTCACGATCCGCGGCCTGCACGGCGATCTCAAGCCTAGACAGAAGCTGATGGCCGAGATCGTGGCCGGCGATGGCACGCTCAAGCGAGTTCCGCTGATCTGTCGCATCGACACCGTCGACGAACTCGACTACTTCAAGAGCGGTGGCATCTTGCAGTATGTCTTGCGGCAATTGGCCGGTTGATCGCCGTTCATTTTGCACGTTGCAAAGGCTGTCAACTTTGGGCTGCTCAACATTGAGCTGCTCATCTTTGGGCCACTCACCTTGAAGTGAGTGGCGGGTGATCGACGAAGCGCCCTATATGGCGTCTCGCGGGGTGGGGGCCCCTTGGGATCGGCATGAACAATCGCGGCTTTACCTATCTTGCGGCCTTGGTTTGCGCCGCCGTCGCCGCTGCGACCGCCGCGCGCGCCGGCGAACCGCGCGCGGTCATCGAACTGTTCACCAGCCAAGGCTGTTCGTCCTGCCCGCCGGCCGACAAATTGCTCGGCGAACTCGCCAACGATCCGTCGCTGCTGACGATGACCCTGCCGGTCGACTACTGGGATTATCTCGGCTGGAAGGACACGCTCGCCAATCAGGGCCACTCCAAACGTCAGCGCGCCTATTCGCTCGCGCGCGGCGATCGCGACGTCTACACGCCGCAGGCCGTGATCAACGGCGTCGTCCATGTCCTCGGCAGCGACAGAGCGGCGATCGAAAAAGCCATCGCGCAGACAAAGCAGAGCGCGCAACCGCTGGCCGTACCGGTGACGCTCAAGATCGCCGACGGCAAGGCCACCGTAACGGTGGCGGCCGCGGGCAATGACACCGACGGCAAAAGCAGCGGCGAGATCTGGCTCTGCCCGATCACCAATTCCGCGCCGGTTGTCATCGGGCGGGGCGAGAACAAGGGCCGCACCTTGACCTATCACAACGTGGTGCGGCGCTGGGTGAAGCTCGGCGACTGGACCGGCAAGGCGGAAACTTTCAGCGTCGCTTTGAGCGAATTGCCCGGCAACGCTTATGCGCTCGACGACATCGACCAGCTCGCGGTGGTCTTGCAGAGCGGTGTCGCGGCCAAGCCGGGCGTCATGCTCGGCGCCGCGCAGGCGCGCCTGCGCTGAAATAATTTCCCCATCGTTCGCGCGCGCAAAAAAAACGGGCCGGCGACTGGCCGGCCCGAAGGGGATTCAAGATTTGGGGGATTGAATCCAACGCTTACTTTAACTCTACGCAACCCAACCGGCCCGGTCGGCTGACCCCCAGGGGGCTGGGGGGCTGAGGAATCCGGAGATCAACCGGACCGGGCCTTGAGGCAACGCTGCTGTTATCCCAAGCGCTCGTGACCGGCGATTGACCGAAATAGGGCGTTATTGTGGGCGCTCTTAACGAGTTCGTGATCGAAAATTTTGTCATTTTGCCCGTTTTCAAGGCCGGGAATGCCCGCACGAAGGCCTTGCTAGGCGGCGTTGGCGGCGCGATCATTGGGGAACGAGAAAAGGAGGCGCCGCATGAGTGTCGGTTCCTGCGAAATCGATCCGAGCCAGTTTCCCGGGGGCGGATCCCCGGTGCGCAGCCAGGCCGCCCCCGCGAATCTTCTCAATCAGGTGACTTTCAACCGCCGCGAACTCAACCGCATTCTCGACCTGTACGGGCGCATGGTCGCCGCCGGCGAGTGGCGCGATTATGCCATCGACTTTCACAAGGACCGCGCGGTGTTCTCGGTGTTTCGCCGCTCGTCGGAAGTGCCGCTGTACCGCATCGAGAAAAATCCGAAGCTCGAGCAGCGCCAGGGCGCCTACAGCGTCATCTCGGCCACCGGGCTCATCTTGCGCCGCGGCCACGAACTCGACCGCGTGCTGCGTGTCATCGACAAGTCGGCGCTGGCGGTTGTCAGCTAGGGCGCGGTCGTTGCGCCAGGACCCAACGCCCGCTGCATCTGCACGGTGTCGAGCCAGCGGCCGAACTTGAAGCCGACGGCCTCGAACACGCCGGCATCCCTGAAGCCGCACGACCGATGCACGGCGATCGACGCGGCCTGCGCGGAATCGCCGATCACCGCCATCATCTGCCGGAAACCGGCGGCTTCCGAATCGGCGATCAGCCGCATCAGCAGCGCGCGGCCGATGCCGCGCCGGTGCATCTCAGGCGCGATGTAGATGGAATCCTCGACGGTGAAGCGATAGGCCGGGCGCTCGCGGAAGGCTCCGGCATAAGCGTAACCTGCGACCACGCCATCGATCTCCGCCACGACATAGGGAAACGAGCCGGCGCGCAGCTTCTCGAAGCGGCGCAGCATCTCGGCTTCGCTGGGCGGCTCAAGCTCGAAGGTGGCGGTGCCGTGCAGAACGGCATGCGCGTAGATGCGCGTGATGGCGGGAATATCGGCGGGCGTAGTGGGGCGGATGTTCATTAGTTCCTCATCCTGAGGAGCGCCCGAAGGGCGCGTCTCGAAGGATGAAGGCCCAGGCGGGCCTCATGGTTCGAGACGCCGCTGCGCGGCTCCTCACCATGAGGATAGAACGCCCCGGCCAAAAACAAAACGCCCGGGCTTTTGGGCCCGGGCGTCTTAGGTTGTCTCACTGTCAGCCGTTCTTAGCGCCGATCGCCCAAGAACCGCAGCATGAACAGGAACAGGTTGATGAAGTCGAGGTAGAGCGTCAGCGCGCCCATCACCGACTTGCGGCCCGAGACCGTGCCGTCATCGTTGGCGTCGTACATTTCCTTGATCTTCTGGGTATCCCAGGCGGTCAGGCCCGCGAAGATCAGGACGCCGATCGCCGAGATGGCGAAGTCGAGGCCCGAGCTCTTCAAGAACAAGTTGACGACCATCGCCAGGATCAGCCCGAACAGGCCCATGATCAGGAACGAGCCGATCGGCGAGAGATCGCGCTGCGTGGTGTAGCCGTAGATGCTAAGCGCACCGAACGACGCCGCGGAGATGAAGAAGGTGCGGGCGATCGACGCGCCGGTGTAGGTCAGCATCACCGACGACAGCATCAGTCCGAGCAGGCCGGCGTAGGCCATGAACAGGAAGAGCGCCGTGCTCGCCTGCAGCTTGTTGATGCGGAAGCTCAGGAAAAACACGATCCCGAGCGTGCCGACAAACAAAGCGATCATCAGCGGGCCGCCGTAGATCGTCTGGCCGAACGGCGTCAGCGCAAGCTGGCCGGCAACCGACGTGTCGACGACCGCGGCATTGAAAGTGAAATAGGCGACGACGCCGGTAACAGCGAGGCCGGCGGCCATATAATTGTAGATGCGAAGCATGTAGGCGCGCAGGCCTGCATCGATCGCGGCTGCCGTTCCTGCGGCGCCGAAGCCGCGGGCGGCTACATTACGGTCGAAGTCCGACATCGAAGTCTTTCCCTCTCTATGTTCCGGCCATCTTGCCGGTCACGTCAGGCGCGCCGACATTAGCCGTCGCGCTCGTGGATTAAATGTAGTGATTGTTGAGCCTCTGCGCCAGATATGGCCCGATGATGGCCCAGCCTCATTACGGATCGTTAACGGCCCTGCGAACCACCATTATAGCCCGAAAAAGCGTGGCCGTATCGTGGGATGGGCGGCCACGCGGCGGAATGTCGCTGGTAAACGGCTGCTTACAGATTGCGCAACACCGGGGCCGGCTTCTGTCCCAAGGCCGAAAAGGTGCCGACGAGGCCCAAGGCGACGGTCACCAGCACGGCGGCGGCGGTCGCCGCCAGGGCCGGAACCGGCTGCCAGGCGAATTTCAGGTGCATCAGCTCGGTCACGATCAGCCAGCCGGCGGCCGAGCCGGCCAGAACGCCGAACACCGCGGTGGCTAAGCCCAGCAGCAGATATTCGATGGCGTAGGCGCCGAGCAGGCGCAGCCGCGTCGCCCCGAGCGTCTTGAGGATGACGGCGTCATAGACGCGGTGCCGGTGCCCGGCGGCGAGCGCGCCGCCCAGCACCAAGGCCGCGACCAGCAGCGTCAGGCCCGAAGCGCCGCGAATGGCCAGAACAAGGTTGCCGATCAGCGCGCCAATGGCGTCGAGCGCATCCTTGACGCGCACGCTGGTGACCATCGGATAATCCTGCGCCACCGCGCGGATGATCGCCGCTTCCTGCGCCGGCGTGCCGCCGTCCGGGTAGGTCAGCGTGGCCAGGTGGGTGTGCGGCGCGCCATCGAATGTGCGCGGCGAGAACACCATGATGAAATTGATGCCGAGACTCTGCCAGTCGACCGTGCGCATATTGGCGATCCTGGCGGTGATGTCGCGGCCGAGCACGTTGACGGTGACCTGGTCGCCGAGCTTGAGGCCGAGCCCGTCGGCGATGCGTTTCTCGAACGACACCAGCGGCTTGCCGGCGTAATCCGGGCTCCACCATTCGCCTTCGACCAGACGCGAACCGTCCGGAATCGTGCCGCTATACGTGATGCCGCGGTCGCTTTGCAGCACCCAGGCGGCTTCTTCCTTCGGCTTGATGTTTTCGGCGCGGATGATGTTGGCGGCGACGATGCGGCCGCGCAGCATCGGCACTTCTTCCAGCTTCGCGGTGGGCGCCTTCGCGCGCACGAAATCGCCGAAGGGTTTGGCCTGATCGGCCGGGATGTCGAGGAAGTAGAAAGACGGCGCCTTCGCCGGCAGTTCGTTGGCGAATTGCATGCGCAGATTGGCATCGATCTCGATCACGGTCACCAGCAGCGCGATGCCGAGGCCGAGCGACAGCACAATGGTCGGCGTCAGCGCGCCGGGCCGGTGAATATTGGCGACCGCCATGCGCAGTCCGGTCGCTTTGGCGCGCGGCGCGTGACGCGCGATCGTCATCAGCAGTGAGCCGACCAGCCGCAGCAGCAGGAAGATGGCGGCAGCGGCGGCGACATAGATCAGCGCGACGCGCCGGTCATAGGCCAGCAGGATGGCGACGCTGCCGAGCGTGAGCACGGCGACGGCGGTGAACACGACATAGATGCGGCGCGGCCAGCTCGGCTGCGCCGCCACCACGTCGCGAAACAGCGCGCCGACCGGAACGTCATGCGCCCGGCCGAGCGGCCACAGCGCGAAGGCGAGCGCGGTCAGAAGGCCATAGACGATCGACAGCATTAGTTCGGCCGGCTGCAACGCCGGCACCAGCGGCAACGGAATGATGGCGCCCAAGGTCCACGATATGACGAAAGGCAGCGCCGCGCCGAGAACGGCGCCGATAACACCGCCGATCAGCGCCAGCAGCAGCACCTGCGTCAGATAGATCGTGAAGACGCGCGCGCCGCTGGCGCCGAGCGCCTTCATGGTGGCAATGGCTTCGCGGCGCCGGTCGAGATGGCTTTTCACCGCGTTGCCGACGCCGACGCCGCCGACCAGAAGCGCCGTCAGGCCGACAATGGTGAGGAACTGAGTGAAGCGGTTCACATTGCGCTCAAGCTGCGGCGAGGCATTGCTGCGGCTGCGGATTTCCCATCCGGCTTCGGGCAAGGCCGCGCGCGTCTGCGCCGTGACCGCCTGGGCGGCGGAGTCGCTTGAGTCGCTGGCCGGCAATCGCAGGCGATAGATCCAGCGCACCAGACTGCCGGGCTGCACTAAACCTGTGGCGCGCAAGGCTTCTTCACTGACCAGAAGGCGCGGGCCGAAGCCGATGCCGCCGGCGAGTTTGTCCGGCTCGTTGGTGATCGCGGCGCGAATTTCGATGGCGGCGTTGCCGATGGTGACGCGCGTGCCGGGCTTAACGCCAAGACGCGCCAGCAAGGTCGGATCGGCGGCGGCGCCATAGGCGCCATCGCGCTGCGCCAATGTGTCGGCGAGCGCTGCTGCCGGTTCAAGCTTGACCGTGCCGTAAAGCGGATAGCCCCCATCGACGGCTTTCAATTCGACCAGCGTGGCCTCGCCGCCTTCGGTGCGCGCCATGGCGCGCAATGTCGCGGCGTTGGACATCGCACCGCGGCTTTGCAGAAAGGCTTTCTCGTTGTCCGAGGCTTCGCGCTGGATCAATGTGAACGACAAATCCCCGCCGAGTATGACCTGACCTTGGCGCGACAGGCCGTCGGCGAGACTGGCGGCGAGCGAGCCGACGCCGGCAATCGCCATCGAGCCGAGCGCGATACAGGCGATGAAGACATAGAAGCCGCTTAAGCCCCCGCGCATTTCGCGCAAGGCATAGCGGATTGGCAGCCACGCTTGCTTTGATTCCGCGGAAACAGGAGGTACCGGGCTTGCTTTCATCATGACCCGGCCTCGCGGTTTTCGTTCCCTCCCCCCTTGTGGGGGAGGGACAGGGAGGGGGGTAATGGCGAGGGGTAAGTTTCACGTTCCACCCCCCTCCCCAACCCTCCCCCGCAAGCGGGGGAGGGGGAAGAAAGCAAGAGGTCCGGAATGACGAGCGGAAAAATCAGGCTCATGCCTTCACCGCATCCACGATGTTGCCGGAGCGCAGCCGCACGACGCGGCCGCAGCGTTTCGCCAGCGACGGATCGTGCGTCACCAGCACCAACGTCGTGCCGCGCTTTTCATGGCCGGCGAACAGCAGATCGACGATCTGCCGGCCGGTGTCCTCGTCCAGATTGCCGGTCGGCTCGTCGGCGACCAGGATCGCCGGATTGGGCGCCAGCGCGCGGGCCACCGCGACGCGCTGCTGCTCGCCCCCGGATAATTGCGCGGGATAATGATGGACGCGATCGGCCAGTCCGACACTCGCCAGTTCCGCTTGCGCCCGCTCACTGGCATCGGCGATGCCGGCCAGCTCCAGCGGCACCGCGACGTTCTCCAGCGCGGTCATGGTCGGGATCAGATGAAAGGATTGAAACACGATGCCGACATTGCGGCCGCGAAACTGCGCCAGCGCGTCTTCGTTGAGTCGGCCGAGTTCTTCCCCGGCGACGGTGACCGAACCGGCGTCGGCCCGCTCCAGCCCGGCCATCACCATCAGCAGCGTCGATTTTCCCGAACCCGACGGCCCGATGAGGCCAATTGCCTCGCCGCTGCCTATATTCAGGTCGATGCCTTTGAGAATATGGACGCGGGCGGCTCCCTGCCCGAGCGATAAATTAACGCCGGCAAGACTGATCGCCGGCGCAGGCTGGGAAGGTGCTTTCATGGGTCTCCACCGATTACGACTTCCGTCATATGGGGAAAAATTGGCCGGGGTCCAGCACCTCTCGGCGATATTGCTCGCGATATTGCTAATGATCGCCTGCGTTATTATGGCGCCTCAGGGAGCGTCGGCGGCCGATCGGCCGGTGAAGATGGTGGTGCTGGGCGATTCGCTCTCCGCCGGTTACGGCTTGCCGGGAACCGATACCTTTCCGGCCAAGCTCGCCAAAGCGCTCGAAGCCAAGGGCATCGCGGTCACTATCACCAATGCCGGCGTATCGGGCGACACCGCATCCGGCGGGCTCGGCCGTGTCGAGTGGTCGGTGCCGCCGGACACCGAGGCGGTGATCGTCGAACTCGGCGCCAACGACGCGCTGCGCGGCATCGATCCCGCTGTGACCCGCAAGGCGCTCGATGGAATCCTGAAAAAGCTGAAGGACCGCAAGATCGCCGTGCTGCTCGCCGGCATGTATGCGCCGCGCAATATGGGCGCGGATTACGTGCGCGACTTCGACGCGATGTTTCCGGCGCTGGCCAAGGACTATGACGCCATCCTCTATCCGTTCTTCCTCGACGGCGTCGCCAGCGATGCCAAGCTCAATCAGCGCGACGGTATGCATCCGACCGCCGCCGGCATCGACATCATTGTCGCGCGCATTCTGCCGCAAGTCGAAAAACTCATTGGCCGTGTGCGGACCGCGCGCGGATCGTAATTCCAATAAAGCCCATTGCTATGCCGCGTCTTTTTACCGGGATCGAAATTCCCTCAAGCGTCGCCCAGGCGCTCGACATGCTGCGCGGCGGGTTGCCCGGCGCGCGCTGGATCGACCGCGAGAACTATCACGTCACGCTGCGATTCCTCGGCGATATCGACGACGCGATGGCGCGCGAAGCGGCCTATGTGCTCGGTCATGTCCGAAGGTCATGTTTTGAGCTGCATATGGAGGGGCTTGCCTCGTTCGGCGGGCGCAAGCCGCGCGCGGTGGTCGCCAAAGTCGCGCCGGAACAGGCGCTGTTCGATTTGCAGGCCGAACAGGAACGGCTGATGCGGCGCATCGGCCTCGAGCCGGAGCCGCGCAAGTTCACGCCGCATGTGACACTGGCGCGGCTGCGCGGCGTGTCGAGCCTCGACGTCGCCGATTATCTCTCGGCGCGGGGCTATTTTCGCACCGCGCCGTTTCGGGTTTCGGAGTTCGTGCTGTTCTCCTCGCGCGCTTCCACCGGGGGCGGGCCCTATGTGGCCGAGGCGAGCTACCCGCTTATGGGATAGCCGTGCCCAGCATCCGCTGTTGCGCGTCGAGGATATGGGCGGCGACGCCGTGCGCGTCCTCCATCGCTTCGCGCATCAGCGAGAGCGGCGTCGAGCGCGGTGGATCGACTTCGCCGACCACGCTGCCGAAGTCGAAGCTCAAATCGGCCTCGAACTTGCGGGCCAATTGCTGCATGCGCCGGTTGGCGGCGAGGCAATCCATGCGCAGGTGCTTAATGCCGCGGTTGCGCGCGCTCAGCAACGTGCGCTCCAGCAGGACGGTGCCGACGCCGTGGCTCTGCCATTCCAGTTCGATGCTGAAGGCGGCTTCCGCCCCATCGGACAGCATCGCACCCAACTTGGAGCCGTTGCGGCGCAATTCGGCCGCGCCGCGCAGGGTGCCGTCGACGAAAAAGCCGTGCACCACGACGCCGACGCCGATCGCGGTGGCGGCGTGGCGGGCGATGACTTCATCGGAAACCGCGCCGGAAAAGCGGGTATGGCGGCTGTCGCGGTCGAGCCGCAGCAAATGGTCGCGATAGGCGTCGGTTTCGCCGATCCACAATTTGCGGACGGTTCCGCCGCCGGGCAGGGGATCATGCATCTAGGTCATCCTCAATTCGCTTGGCCCGCCTTGATTCCGTTTCCCTGCCCGCGAGCCGGGGATCGCGCCCCGAATCGCTCGCTTTGTATACATGGTGCAACGCAGCAAAATTGCGACCGGCGGCAGGGTGCAATGGGACCCTCGCGTGCAAAAACCGCATGGCTAACAAGGAATTACCCCAGGTTGGCAAGCGCGATGCTGCAACCCATGCTGCATCTATGCTGCACCCGTGTTGCAGCATAGATGCAGCATTCCCGCCGTAGCGCCCGCTTAACGCCGACCGGCTTCCATGCCGTAAGTCCGATTTACACTAAGTCCTGATAGCCTTAGCTATCGGCGCACCCGGCGTCCGGCCCGCCTTTTGCTCCGCCTTCGCTCCGAAAGCGTCACGATCCAAGCCCCATTTCATGTCCGACACCTTCAGTACCCGCTACCAGGCGCTCGTCGAGGCCGGGAAAATCGAGGCCGATCCGGGCCAGTCGGACCTCGTCCGGCATCTGGCCGCGCTCGAGCGCCGGCTTGAAGAGCGGCGGCTGGCGCAGAAATCGTCTTCGCTAGGCTGGCTGTTCGCCAAACGCGCGAAAGCCGGTCCGCCGCTGAAGGGCCTCTATGTCTATGGCGAGGTCGGCCGCGGCAAGACCATGCTGATGGACCTGTTCTTCGAGGCGAGCGCCGTCGAGCGCAAGCGCCGCGCCCATTTCCACGAATTCATGGCCGACGTTCATGAACGCGTCCACGCCTACCGCCAGGACATCAAGAACGGCAGCTTGCCCGACCACGATCCGATCCAGCGCACCGCGATCGCCATCGCCGACGAAACCCGCCTGCTGTGCTTCGACGAGTTTCACGTCACCGACATCGCCGACGCGATGATCCTTGGCCGGCTTTTCACCAAACTGTTCGAACTCGGCGTCGTCATGGTGGCGACGTCCAACATTGCGCCGAGCGGGCTTTACAAAGACGGCCTTAACCGCGCGCTGTTTCTGCCGTTCCTGGCTTTGCTGGAGAAACACTGCGAAGTGGTGCGGCTGAATGCGCGCACCGATTTTCGCCTGGAGAAGCTGACTGGCGTTGCTGCCTGGTACGTGCCGCCGGACGCCGCCGCGGCGGCCGCGCTCGACGATGCCTGGCACCGGCTGGTCGGCACGGCGGAAGGCGCGGCGCATGAATTGGTGGTGAAGGGCCACATCGTGAGGGTACCGAAGGCGGCGATGGGCGTCGCGCGATTCAGCTTCGACGAATTGTGCGCGCAGCCTCTGGCGGCGTCCGACTATCTCAAGATCGCGCACGAATTCCATACGCTGATCGTCGACGGCATTCCGGTGATGGACTTCGCGCGCCGCAACGAGGCCAAGCGCTTCATCATCCTGATCGATACGCTTTACGATCATGCCGTAAAACTACTGGCCTCGGCCGAAGCGCCACCGGAGCAGCTTTACACTGCCAGCGACGGATACGAGGCCAACGAATTCAAGCGCACCGCGTCGCGGCTGTTCGAAATGCGCTCGCAATCCTATCTCGGCCTGCCGCACGGGCCGCGTACGGCCGAGGCGTGGTCGGACAAGATCGTCGAGACGTAACCCGTCATCGCCCGTAGCCCGGATGGAGCGCAGCGCAATCCGGGATTTTCTTGCATCACCCCGCATTCCGCTGCGCTCCATGCGGGCTACATGCGAACGAATTTAGCAATAATCACTCTGGACAAATGCCCGAACCTCTGTTGGTATAATGTATACCAGAGGGAGACGGTGTTGCTGCACTACAGCAAAATCGCTAAGCCACATGCGGCCGCGCCCCGCGGCAGCAGCAAAGAGTTTTCCCATCATGGCGCGTAATAAAATTGCTCTGATCGGCGCTGGCCAGATCGGCGGCACGCTCGCCCACCTCATCGGTCTCAAGCAACTCGGCGACGTCGTCATGTTCGACGTCATGGAAGGCGTCCCGCAAGGCAAGTCGCTCGATATCGCGCAGTCTTCGCCGGTCAATAAATTCGACGCCAAATTCACCGGCGCCAACTCCTACGAAGCCATCGACGGCGCCGATGTCTGCATCGTCACCGCCGGCGTGCCGCGCAAGCCGGGCATGAGCCGCGACGATCTGCTCGACATCAATCTCAAGGTCATGGGCCAGGTCGGCGCCGGCATCAAGAAATACGCGCCGGACGCCTTCGTCATCTGCATCACCAACCCGCTCGATGCGATGGTCTGGGCGTTGCAGAAGTCATGCGAACTGCCGCAGCAGAAGGTCGTCGGCATGGCCGGCGTACTCGACTCGGCGCGCTTCCGTTATTTCCTCGCCGATGAATTCAACGTCTCGGTCGAGGACGTCACCGCCTTCGTGCTCGGCGGCCACGGCGACACCATGGTGCCGCTGACCCGCTACTCGACTGTCGCCGGTATTCCGGTGCCCGATCTGGTCAAGATGGGCTGGACCACGCAGGCGCGCATCGACGAAATCGTCAAGCGCACCGCCAATGGCGGCGCCGAGATCGTCAATCTCCTGAAGACCGGTTCGGCTTTCTACGCGCCGGCGGCGTCGGCGATTGCGATGGCGGAAAGCTATCTGCTCGACAAGAAGCGTGTGCTGCCCTGCGCGGCATGGCTCAATGGCGAATACGGCGTGAAGGACCTCTATGTCGGTGTGCCGGTGGTGATCGGCGCCAAGGGTGTCGAGCGCGTCGTCGAAGTGGAATTCTCCGGAGCCGAACGCGGCGCCTTCGAAAAGTCGGTGGCGTCCGTGCAGGGTCTGGTCGATGCGTGCAAAAAAATAGCGCCGGCGCTGGCGTAGCAATAATCGGCCGCCGCGCGAGCGGCGGCTGACTTTCGCAAAGCGTCGGGCATAAAAGGGCGGGGACGGCCGAATGAATATTCATGAGTATCAAGCGAAAGCTGTACTGAAGGAATTCGGCGTCCCGGTGCCGCGCGGCATACCCGCCTTCACCGTCGACGAAGCAGTCAAGGGCGCCAAGGAATTGGGCGGCCCGGTCTGGGTGGTGAAAGCCCAGATTCACGCTGGCGGCCGCGGCAAGGCCGGCGGCGTCAAAGTGGTGAAATCCATCGACGACGTGAAGACCGAGGCGACCCGCATTCTCGGTTCGACTCTGGTGACGCACCAGACCGGCCCTGCCGGCAAGAAGGTCAACCGTCTCTACATCGAAGAAGGCTCGCTGATCGACCGCGAGTTCTATCTCTCGGCGCTGGTCGACCGCGAAACCTCGCGCGTCGCTTTCGTCGTCTCGACCGAAGGCGGCATGAACATCGAAGAAGTCGCGCACGATACGCCGGAAAAGATCGTCACCTTTTCGGTCGATCCGGCTACCGGCCTGATGCCGCATCATTCGCGCCAGGTCGCGCATGCGCTCAAGCTGACCGGCGATCTCGCCAAGCAGATCGGCGACATTCTGCCCAAGCTTTATCTGGCCTTCACCAGCAAGGACATGTCCATGCTGGAGATCAACCCGCTGGTGGTGACCAAGGACAACAAGATCATCTGTCTCGACGCCAAGGTGGATTTCGACGGCAACGCGCTGTACCGCCATGCCGACGTGGTGGCGCTGCGCGACCTGACCGAGGAAGACGAGAAGGAAGTCGAGGCGTCGAAATTCGACCTCAACTACATCGCGCTCGACGGTTCGATCGGCTGCATGGTCAACGGCGCAGGTCTTGCGATGGCCTCGATGGACATCATCAAGCTGTACGGCTCGGCTCCGGCCAACTTCCTTGACGTCGGCGGCTCGGCCACCAAGGACAAGGTCACGGCCGCTTTCAAGATCATCACCTCCGATCCGAACGTGAAGGGCATATTGGTCAATATTTTTGGCGGCATCATGAAGTGCGATGTCATCGCCGAGGGCGTGGTCGCCGCGGTCAAGGAAGTCGGATTGAAGGTGCCGCTGGTCGTGCGCCTTGAGGGCACCAATGTCGAACTCGGCAAGAAGATCATCAAGGAGTCTGGGCTGAACGTCACGTCGGGTGACGACCTCGACGACGCCGCGCAGAAGATTGTCAAGGCTGTGAAGGACGCGGCGTGATGATCGCCCGCCTGCCCGCAGATGGTGAGGCAGATTTACCTCCCCCTGAAAGGGGGAGGTCGGCTCGCGCAGCGAGCCGGGTGGGGGTCACTTTCGTTTCGCGCTTTAATCGCGCGGCAATGAAAACCTCACTCGCACGGCGTCTTCGTCGCGATCTGACGAATGTCGAAATGCGCCTCTGGCAGCGACTTCGAAATAAGCAGCTCGGCGCCGACTTTCGCCGCCAGCATCCTGCCGGCCGTTACATCCTCGATTTCTATTGTCCGGCGTTTAGGCTTGCAATCGAGCTTGACGGTGGTCAACACGCGCAAACCGGCGCCGTTGCGCGCGATGCAGTGCGAACGCATTGGCTTGAACAGCGCGGAGTCGTGTTGTTGCGCTTCTGGAACTCGGAGGTAATTCAGAATTTGCCGGGTGTGCTGGAGACTATCGCAATCAAGATCGCCGAACTGCAAAACTCGGATGTGACCCCCACCCGGCGCTGGC
>JAUSBQ010000006.1 GCA_030651965.1 Pseudolabrys sp.
GTACGCTGTACCCGACTGAACCAACAGCGCCCGCCAAAAGGATTATCGCAGAGGCTATAGTCACGAAGATGCCAAGCCGGTTGGCTTTCCTGCGATATGCGATGACCTCGGGTGCCGGCGCTTCTTTTAACCGTTGGTGAAGCCGTTCCGATGCGGGCACAATTTCGAACTCCGGCGCAGCCTCTCCATAGAACGTGTAGCGGACTCGTTTTGATACGAGCATGTAAGGAACCCAAATGAGGGCGAAAAGCACAACTTGAACAAGCTCCCTCCGATCCTCGCTTGTTAATGAGTAATTGAACTGCGCCGACAATGCCCAATAACTACCAACCGCAAAAACGCCGACACCAACGGCAAGGGCTATGAAAATTGGTGGGAAGCGCCTGTCCCTCTTAAAGAGCAAGTAAAGAGCCCAAGCCCATCCGAGCGCAAAAACCGCTGAAATTAATGCAATGGTGAGTGCGAAACCCTCGTTCGCGGAAGGAGCGGAGGCCGAGTACGTTTTAAGGACATCGAATGTGCCGTAGGCGTAAGCGAATGGGCAGAGAAACGTACCTATCGAAGGCAGGATGAGCCATCCGCCTAATGGAGGCTTTGCCTTTGCTAGCGGTGCCCCCCTCACCTCTTCAGCCAGAAGTTCTGGTGACGTCATGTCTACTCCCCCGGATAGAGCATAACATTTTTAACACCCCAATCGGAATTGTTCCATTTCGATTAGCCTGGCTGGCCCCCGCCATTGCCGCCACCCCCTCCCATAGGACTGAATGTGCGGTATTGAAATAATCTAAACGGTGGTTTAGAGTACTTCGGAACCGGAGTTGAGCCATGTCGCCGACGCATAGAGGCCGTTTCGTCGCCTACCACCGAGTATCGACCGTCCGCCAAGGCGAGAGCGGGCTGGGTTTGGAGGCCCAACGCCAAGCCATCTTGACCTACCTGAACGGCGGCGCCTGGGAACTGGTCGGCGAGTTCGTCGAGGTAGAGAGCGGTAAGAACAGCGACCGGAAGCAGTTGGCCGCTGCCTTGGAGGACTGCCGAAAGCACAAGGCCAAGCTGGTAATTGCCAAGCTCGACCGCCTGTCCCGCAACTTGGCCTTCATCGCCACCCTGATGGAATCTGGGGTCGAGTTCGTCGCCGTCGACAACCCACACGCCAACAAGTTGACCGTCCACATCCTGGCTGCTGTGGCCCAGCACGAGCGCGAGATGATTTCCGAGCGGACCAAGGCGGCGCTACAGGCTGCGAAGGCCCGGGGTAAGGTATTGGGCAATCCTCGGCTTCGAGAGGCCGCAGTGACCGGCGTCGCCGCTCTGAAGGCCAAGGCTGACCGGTTTGCCGCGAACGTCCTGCCGGTGATCCGGGAAATTCAGGCTTCCGGCATCAAGAGTGCCAACGCCATTGCCGGCAGGTTGAACGAGCGCGGGGTGAAGACGGCCCGGGGTGGGAAATGGACGCACGTACAGGTCGGGAAGGCTTTGGCACGCGCCTAACAGCACGTCCGACCGCGTTGCGAGACTAAGCCGCCAGCCGCTCAATAACCTTCGACGCTTCCGAAAACGGCACTGGCGTTGCCCCTACGCTCAGCAAGTTTAGGTCTGCCGGTGCCCAGTCGTCTTCATCGTCGTAGATGATACGTTGAATAATTGCCGGGTTTTCAAGCGATTTAATGTCGAGATTGGCGAGGACTCGCGCATTTATAGAAGAGGCATCATTGATGACGGGATCAATGACTAAGCGCCTGTTGTCTGACAGCGAAATGACGTTCGCAAACCTGTAGGGCTTAGTAGTGTGCCCCACCAAGATCGCGTTGTGTGCGACGCGACTTTCGAATGTCTTCTCCAAGAACGCTGCCAGCAATGCCCTGAAGTCCCGCGTCCGCTTGATCTTTGTATGATCATAGAGATAGCGAGCAATCTCTTGGGAGGCATTTGCAACAAGAAGAACCGCAAGCGATGCAGCCTCAATCGGCATTCTGGGAGAGAAAATAACTCCGTCTTTGATTCTTAAGCCCTGATCCTTCACCAGCGCAGCTAATGTTCGATCATAATCGCGGACAGCGACGCCGGCACTCAAGGCCTCGCCAAGCGCCCCGCCTTCGTCCGAAGCAACGATGGTATTATCCCCCCCACGCAGCGTGACCTTCACGAGGCCGTTTGAAGGATACATGCAATGCGTTGTCACGGTCAGATCATCGCCCGTAACGGAAAGCGTCGCGGCCTCATCGAGACCACGCTTCACTAATCCCAGCAGATGTTCGGCTTGCGTACTCATACTAGTAATTCCGTAGGTGGCAGTCCTATTCTGTGATCAGGACGTAAAGATTCTATCCCTGTATCCGCGCAAAACCAACGCAAAACGGCATCGAACGTTCGGCCGGCTCCAGTGTATTGCGCAGCATCGTGAAGTTTCGGTGGCTTGGTCGCACCCTTAAAAAACCGCCTGTTCAATGGCCACGAGTGGTAATGGGGCCCTTGGACAAAAGCTGGAAGCCCCGCCGTATAGGCATCTAAAGAGTTGGAGTGCGTCTCATCAGTATAATCCAGCCTGCAAATGGGAGCAGGAAAGAGAATTTCGAGCCTAAATTTCAATTCCCTTTGGTACGGAAACCCTACAATCATAAGGTTCCCCCGCAATTCCCCCTGTATTTCCAAGGGGTATTTGGTCACCACCTCATGCCGGCTGAACCCCGGCCCCCAAGAAGCTGCATGGTCGCTGCCCGCAATGCGTTTAGATGCCGCAACATAGGCGTCGATAGCGGCGACAATTTGAGGGGGCGTGGCCATATCCGCTTAAGTTGAGCTAGTTCCAGTTGACTCGCAACCGAATACCCTCCCAGCGGCAGAAACCGAACCATTGGCCGGCCAGCGACCACGGTGTTCCCACGGTGTATTGTCACCGTGGGGTCAATTCCGGAGCGCCGAGTGCGGCGCATAGCGGGCTTCCCATTCCTCCACGGTGATCGGATTGTTGCGCCGGCCGCCATCGTAGATGATCACCCGGCCACCGAACCCAATATGGGCCAGTCCATCGCGCAGCCAGCGGTCTGTCGTCTCGGCGGTCAAGGGCTCGTCCGGCAATGCCTCGGACCCGAATATAAGGCGCGGGGCTTCTCGGACGCCGCGCGCCTCTTCCAGTCGGGCAAGCCTTGTTTCGATTGACCGGCTCATTGAAGCACCGCCGACGGCTGTGGCCGACCCGTGATGCACAACAGGCTGTCAGCCGCGCCTAGGGCGCCGCTTGCGAGCATCGCTGCTATCTGGCGGTCCCGATCATCTTCATCCGCGAGCCAGTTCATGTGTCAGCCCTCATGAAAGTCGCGACCGCCGCGTCGCGCTGCTCTTGGCTCGCCGAAATGGGGCGTGTCTGGACGCCAAGGGCAAGATGAAAAAGCCGGTCGTCCGACATACCCGTCAGCACATACTGGATTCCTGCCGGATACCGGTGCTTAGCTCTGATGCTCGCCGGGAAGCGCCTCTCCAGCGTTTCGATGCAGTAGCCGTATTCTATTTTGCTCAGTTCCTTCCGGAGGTTCTGCGACCATTTTGGCGCCGGTGGTTCGTCATCGCCAAGCCAATCCACGCAGATGACATGGTCGCCTGGTACGAACAGCCCATCCGACTTGGCGGCGGAAACGACATCGTCGATGTTGCCATCCGGCTTGACCCATAACAGCAACATGTTGTCAGCCGCGCGTCGGGTCGCTTCTAGCTTACGAAGGCGGGTTTCAATGCTCCGGATCATTTGGTTGTCATCCTTTCCAGGCGTTCCAGCCGCTCGACTAGCTCAGCCGTTTCAATGGCCTTCACGTAAGTGTCTATTAGCTTTCCAACCTCGCTGCCTTCGGCCGGGCTGATTTCCCCCGCAGCAACGGCCGCTAACACTGCCGAGATGGTTGCCGCCGCTTCCTTCGGGCTAGAGATTGCAGGCAGCGCGAACGAAACCGGCCGATCCTTGCGAGGTGATAGAATGCGGTCGAAGCAAAGCCGCAACGCAGCCATGTCGCCGGCCTTGGCAAGCTCGATAGCCTTTCGCGTTAAAGCCTCTGCTTCGCCGTCCAAAAGGCTTTCAACGGCTAACGTGGTCTTGTTTCTGGAGCCAATCGGACGACCTCCCGGATTGCCAGATACCCCTTTGGCAAATGGCTTACCACGCTGTTTTGCCGCTGTTTTTTCAGACGACAAAAATCGAGACATAGCCATGTCAGCGGCGCTCTGTAGGGACTGACAAAACTATGCCAGTAGGGCAAACTGCACTGCGCCGCGCGGGTGCCTGTCTGCCGTGATGCTCCTGTGGCATGTTTGGTTATTCCGGGAAGGCCATTATGAGAATATTAGACAGCAACTGGCCGTTTACTTTCGGCGCAGCTTTTTTGTTCATCGCCGCGATGACCGGGCTTCATTACGTGATGACCGGGTTCAACCAAGATTTCGGCTTTGGATTCGCCATGGGCATGATGACGGGTGGCTTCATTGTTTTATTAGCTGTTGGTTGGCGACGTGGGGAGATGAAGACAATAGAGCACGAGCCAACGCAGCCGCCTTATCATTGATCGGTTGAAGCGACTCTCGCCGCCCAGCGACATTCAGCAAAGCATCGATTATCTGGTCCCGCTCAGAGCCGCGCGCCACCGACA